>NZ_JBIWEY010000016.1:0-92131 GCF_044762775.1 Lysinibacillus sp. NPDC096418 | reverse complement strand
TGTTATGCAAACTCACCCAGTCGTACATAGCCTTCTATGAAGTTCGTGTTCCTCAGACCGGAGGTTTGCCGCTCGCTTCCTTCAGATTCCGCGTCGCCGCGAACACCCTTGCGTTAAGCTAACTATTACTTCTGCCTTCACAGTTCGGGACTTGCACCCTATAGACTACACCCATGCTGGGCGCACATAAAAAAGCGTTTCTACTGATTGTAGCAACGCTTTCCGTTAGTTAAAGTATGATTTTCCACAATTACTTTTCTTTTTTATTTCTTAATACTCCAGCAATCATTACGTAGATGAAACTTAATAAAAGAAGTAATAAGCCACCTAGAATGGGTAAGCCTAAAAAATCGATTCCTGTCAAAACTTTATTCCGCCTTCCTTCACGCAATATATTCCAAATATTCATTCAATATAGCAATGAATTTATAATTCCTTTTGGTCTACCTATTTAAAATACTCCTCTACTTCTTTTTATTCAACTAAACTGTTTCGATAGTAGAAAAATATAATGCAATACTTCTTAATGAAGAATCCGACGAATGAAATTAACATAACTAACTAAAAAAATCTCACCTCTTTTGAATCTTAGAGGTGAGATCAGACATCTCAATAAATTATGCTTTTAATCCATCAATAAAAGCTTCGATCTCTTGCTGTGTTTTGCGGTCCCTACTAACAAATCTGCCAACTTCATTTCCTTTATCGTATGCAATAAAGCTTGGTATACCATATACATCTAATTCAACACATAAATCAATGAATTCATCACGGTCAATCTTAACAAAATGATAATCAGCATAATTCTCTTCTATCGAAGGTAAAATCGGATCGATAACACGACAATCTACACACCAATCTGCTGAAAAAACAAATATCGTATTTTCACCTTTTTTTAGTACTTCAAATTGCTCAATCGATTGTAAATTTTCCACTCAAAAATCTCCTTCATAACTGGTGTTTTTCTTATAGTACCATATTCAATCCAACTAAATTCATTTTACGTCTCCGCTATACAAGAATCCCTGCTCCAACAATAAACTCTACCGTACAGCATTGATTGTTAAAAGACTAAATTCTCTAGGAATATAGTATTTATTATAGACTAATGGATAATCCTCATGGATAAACACACTTTCTAGTAATAAATCACAATCTTTTCCCCCAGCTACCTGATATTTCTGGAGTGAAGAAATCGTTGAGGTTGAATGCTTGATTTCGATAGCTGCTCTATTGGCAAGTTCATATATTCGACTTTCAAGCATTTCTAACAATTGATCATTTTCTTGTAAATTTAAATCCAATTCAGTTACTGCTTCAATGGCCATAAAGGTAAAGGAGTATCCTACAACTTCACCTGCACTCTTATACCATCGCTCAAAGGCAACAACTGCTGCAGCCTTCCGACCTAATACTTGCTGAGTATAGTCACTTTCCAAGTCAATTCTAAAATTCATCTCAACATCATCAATTTGTTTTGCATGTGATTTATACATAGGATTTCCTATTTTCTCAAGACCAATTTTTGGCGTTTTCGCAGGTGTTCTTGTAATGAAATTCCCTTTACCATGTATCCTTTTCAACAATCCATCGTCTTGTAAAAGTGAAAGTGCTTGTCTTAATGTCATTCTACTGACTCCGCACATTTTCGCTAAATCGGGTTCCGACGGCAATTTACTATCCCCCGCAAATGTACCATTCATTATCATTTTATATAATTGATCATACACAGTAATATATAATGGTTTTTTTCTTTCTTGCTCCTTAGCAATTTTGTATTCCATCTTCTCACACACCTATATTATTTTCAGATCATGGACCATTATCTAGTTAATTCCTTACTATGTATTATAACATGCATTTTAAACTTTCAAAATCTCCGCTTTACTCATACTTATTTCAAAAAATGTGCCGCAGATTTTTATCTGCGACACATTTTCCTAGATACCTTTAGTTAGCTTCTTTTTCAAATTTACCCGATAAGAACCAGAATAATATTAGAGTAAGACCAACAATAACTGAAAGGATAATTAATATATTCGATATTTCAAAAGAATCAAGCATAGCTGCAGTGTATGCGATACCGATAGAAGCAGATACATTGATAACTAAATTGTAAAAACCGATTGCTGTTCCTGTTTTTTCTTTAGGAATAGTACCAATACAAGTATCAAGTAGTGGCGCATACATAAAGGCAAATGAACCTGAGAATACAATCATAGAGAGTACAAACACAACAACAGTGCTCTCAGTAAATAGTCCTGGGATGAACAGAGCAAGTGCGATACCACCTAATGCAACAAGAGTTGCTTGTCTACTGTTGAAGAATTTAGCAATTTTACCAGAAAGGGCACCAATAATAATTGCTGCAATATATCCTGGTATTAATAACAAGGAAATCATATCAAGTTTTAAACTGTAGATTTCATCTAAAATAAATGGGAAAACAAAGATGTATCCTAATTGTATTGAATAAACGATAAATACAATCGGTAACGTACTAATGAAACGCTTATTTTTGAAGAAAGTCATATCAATTAAAGCTTTTGAGCTCTTACTGATATAAACTAAGAATAGGCCAATTGCAATCGCAAAACCGATTAGGTAAAGCCAGTTAAAATTCGAAATATACAGCATAATTGTTGTAGCAATTGTTGCGATTAAAAACAACCCAATTACATCAACATGAGTCTTCGTAGATTTTTCCTTCGGTAATAACTTCAAGATAAATGGAAGGATAGCGATTGCTAATAAAGCAATTAAGAATAAAGTTGTCCAGTGTAAGTAAGTAGAAATAAATCCACCTGTTAAAGAACCAATTAACAGTGACATTGCATAACTACTTGTACTTAATCCTAAGAACTTCTTTTGTTCCTCTTTAGGTAAGTGTTTCGTAACGTAAATAACATACAATGTTTCAGCAGATGCTAAACCAGCTGTTTGAATAATACGTCCAAAAAGAATCATTGCAAAATTGTCTCTAAAAAGATAGCCAATTATCGACCCGACTACTATGAAAATAACACCTGCACTTAAAAGTGTACGGATATTAATAGAGTCAGCTAACGAAGCGTAAACTACTGCACCAATACCAATTACTAGACCAGCTAAAGTTGCTTGCCAACTAACTGTAGTTGCCGAAATTCCAAGGTCTTTTGCGATGTCTACAGATACTAATTTAAACGAGTTATCAATAATTAAAGCGAATAGGAAGAAAAACAAAATAACTGGTACTGCTTTTTTTGCATCGAAGTTTTGAGCTTCATTCTTAGTTGTTGCTTCCATTATAAAAATCTCCTTCTTGTACTTTGATTTTAGGCATAAAAATAGTCTGGGGGTGAGGGAAATTAAACAACTTCCTTTTCCCCACAGACTTTATAGGTTGATAGAGCTTATTTATTCAGCAAGCTCTAAAGCGATTTCCATCATTTTCGTAAATGCTGTTTGTCTTTCTAATTGAGTCGTTTTCTCATGTTTAAAGATATGGTCACTGATTGTTAAGATACAAAGTGCATTTACACCTGCTTGCGCAGCATTCATGTAAAGTGCAGCAGATTCCATTTCCGCGCATAAAACGCCCATTTTACTCCATCTTTCCATTGCTGTTGAATCAGCATTGTAGAAAACGTCACTAGAAAGAACATTACCAATACGAACTGGATAGCCTTTTTCATCTGCAACTTTCTTAGCTTTTTCTAATAATTCATATGATGCAGTGATTGAATAGTGTCCAGGTAGGTTGTATTGGTGTGCGTAGTTTGCATCTGTTGATGAACCCATTGCAAACACAATGTCATATAAGTTCAGATCGTCTTGAATTGAACCTGCAGACCCGATACGAATTAAGTTTTTAACCCCAAACACATTGATTAATTCCCATGAGTAGATACCCATACTTGCAGTACCCATACCTGTACCCATTACTGAGATTTTTTTACCTTTAAAAGTACCTGTATATCCAAGCATGCCGCGAACTTCATTGAATTGTACAACATCCTCTAAAAAGTTCTCAGCGATAAATTTAGCGCGTAGTGGATCCCCTGGTAATAGGATTGTTTCTGCAATTTCTACCCCATTAGGTTTAATGTGTGGTGTTTCTTTGTGATTTGTGCTCATCGTATAAGTCTCCTTTTAAAATAGGTTTCATAAAGTAGGTTCTACATTAAGGTGCTCTATTTCCTTATAGTTATGAATACGTTTTCTTATTATAAGGAAAAAATAGACAACTAAATGTCCGACCGGTCAAGTTGTATAATAAGTTGTCTAATTGATATGTATATAAAATACCACAGGTGCATTTCGTTTTTCAAACCTATTTGCTAGTTTTTCGCATTAAATTGAAAACCCTTTCACATTTCCGTCAAAAAAACCTCTCGAAAAACCCTGTTTTTTCTACATAAAGGTTCATCACCCTTACTTGGAGTTGTTTTCCGTTCCGGCTAAGCGCTTCTCAGGAGGCGTCCGTCCTGCCACAACTTCAATTAACAAGCATTCTAATAGTGTTATGCTCTTTAACCAAATACATCCCCGACTTAAGGTTACTAACCTATATAAAGAAAAAAAGCATTCACAATGAAATTTTCATTTGTGAATGCTTAGCATTTTCAATTATCTATCAAACGAAAGTACGTTCCCAAGTATGCCGATTAACCAACTCTCAGCATAACTTGTTAAAGTAATGGATTAATGTCAGCTCCGAGATGCTCACTGCATACGACTAATAAAATGAATAGATTATTAGCAGTTTACAACCTAATCACATATTTGATAGGTTTTATTGATTATCTTTTCTATATAGCTCCCTACTTTTATAACCTGCGCCTAAAATTACTTTCATTTCCTCACGACGTTTTTCTTTAGTGGCCTCCTGTTTGGCACTATAGACATATCGAGCCCAGTCTTTTCGATATCCAGGTGTTAAGGATTGATAGAACACAAGTAAATCAGGCGTATTATGTAAATCATTTTCAATTTCAGGAATCAATGCAATATAATCATCCACATTTTGGCTTGCTTTAGTCGATACTTTATTCTTATTTTTGGAATCTTCCTTAAGGCCAACAACCGTGAAAGTATCATCTAAGCCAACCATACGGGCAAATTTAATAGTACTCGTACCTACATAACCCGCTTCATCTGCACCTAACCCTTTTAATAGATCATCACGATGAATAAAAGTCGGATATACCTTATTGCCCTTTTTCGGATACGCTAAAAAGATATAGCCATTTTTATTAAGATAGTTATTGTCGATCACCTCTTTGACTAGCACTTTTAATGAATCCATATCTAATACAAACGCAAATATCAAATCGTAAGGGCCATCTGTAAATTCTGTGTCATATTCATGTAACTCTGCTAAATAATCCGTGCCAGGTGGTAAATGTAATACGGCAGCTTTCTCAAATTTATTTAAGTTCAATTTTTGTACAATTGTTTTTGTCATCATTTCCAATCCCATCTGTTCAATCTATTTTAATTCTTCGTCTAATGAATAATCTAATACATACCGCTCAAACTATGCAAGCCTGTTTTATTTGATGTTATTTAAATAGGTAGAAACTCTAACTTCCCAATGAAATTTCGTTTCCATACATCAACTATTACATGTCATTTGCTTGGCCTAAATCGAGTGAAATATGTTGCAATTTATTATATTACAGATTGATTTTTGTATAGCCGTGCCTTTAAGCTAATAGGATAACTTTTGAACATTTTTCAACATTATCTAAGAAAAATCTGAATTATTTATTACAAATCACAAATTTGGTTTGAAAAACAAAATAAACCTGTGCTATTTTATATTCATAAATTAGACAACCTAACATACATGTTGACCGGTCAAACATAAGTTGTCTATTTTTTCCTTGGAAAATAGCATAGTCATGATTCCAAGGAAATAAACACCTTAATCTAGAACCTTTTTTATTCAACCTATTTAAAAAAAATGATACAGAATCAACACTTACATACAATAAGTGTTGCGTCATTCAATTAAGAACTTGGCATATGTGGAAATAATGCTCCATTTAGTAGAGCGTATATTCCTAAAAATCAGTGTCAAACTATGTTTAGTCGTTTCTGAAATTCCTTTTATGGATTATAAAAATTGAACTGGAGGCATATTAAGATGAGTTTATCAGGTGGAAATAAAGTTGTATTAGTTGGTGCAGGAGCTGTAGGGTCAAGTTATGCTTACTCTTTAATTAACCAAGGAATTTGCGAAGAATTAGTACTTGTAGATATTAACCAAGCAAAAACAAAAGCAGATGCAATGGACTTAAATCATGGTCTTGTGTATGCGCCAATCCCTCAAAAAATTACTTATGGTGATTACAATGATTGTAAAGATGCTGCAATCGTTGTTATTTGTGCAGGTGCAGCACAAAAACCAGGTGAAACTCGCCTTGACCTTGTAGGCAAAAACCTTAAAATTTTCAAATCAATTGTAGATAGCATTATGGCTTCTGGATTCGACGGTATTTTCTTAGTTGCTTCTAACCCAGTAGATATTTTAGCTCATGCAACATGGAAATACTCTGGCTTACCAAAAGAAAGAGTAATCGGTTCGGGTACAATTTTAGACTCTGCACGTTTCCGTTACCTACTTAGTGAAGAATTTGGTGTAGCACCATCTAGCGTTCATGCATACATCATTGGGGAACACGGTGACTCAGAACTTCCTGTTTGGAGCAGCGCTAACATTTCAGGTAAACGCATAGAATCTGAGTTATCTGAAGAACAAAAAAATGAAATCTTTGTTCAAGTTCGTGATGCAGCTTACGAAATTATTGAGGCAAAAGGTGCTACTTACTATGGTATTGCAATGGGTCTTGCTCGAATTACGAAAGCTATCTTACGAAATGAAGAAGTTGTTTTACCTGTTGGCTCATTATTAGAAGGAGAATATGGTCACAACGATGTATATGTTGGTGTTCCTACAATCATTAATCGTTCAGGAAGAAAGAGCATCGTTGAACTTCCTCTAAGTGATGAAGAAAAAGCGAAGTTAGATCATTCTGTTAAAACATTGAAAGAAATTCAATCCCCGTTTTGGAAGTAATTTCAAAATGGAGTAGGGTTATCTAACAAAGGAGCTAGTCATCATGTTAGTAGAAACTTACGATCCATTCAATAAATTATTACTTTCTTCACTGGTCGCAGCAATTCCCATTATTTTATTTCTTCTATGTTTGACGATTTTTAAAATGAAGGGTGTTTATGCAGCTTTATTGAATTTAGTGGTTACCTTCTTGATCGCCATGTTCGTATTTAGTTTACCGATGAGCGAATCAACAGGTAGTGTTATACAAGGCGCCATTCAGGGTATTTTCCCTATTGGTTACATTATTGTTATGGCTGTTTGGTTGTATAAGATCTCTGTGGATTCAGGGAAGTTCGATATCTTACGTGCAAGTATTGCCGGGATTTCACAAGACCAACGCCTTCAATTGCTTCTAATAGGCTTCTGTTTTAGTGCCTTCTTAGAAGGTGCTGCAGGTTTTGGTGTTCCAATTGCGATCTGTGCAGTCCTATTAGTATCTTTAGGATTTAAGCCACTGCAAGCTGCTATGCTGTGTCTTATTGCAAACGGTGCTGCTGGTGCGTTTGGTGCCATCGGGATTCCAGTAGCCATCACGGGTACATTGAATTTAGAAGGTGGCGTAACGGCAATGGATGTTTCTGCACTGACAGCATTAACGTTACCGATTATTAACTTTACTATACCGTTCTTACTGATTTTCTTAATTGACGGGATTAAAGGAATTAAAGAAACTTTACCAGCAATTCTTGTTGTGTCTGCTACTTATACGGTGACACAAGCTATTATTACCGTATTCTTAGGTCCAGAATTAGCTGATATTATTCCGCCATTACTAGCGATGGGCTTATTAGCACTCTTCTTAAAGAAGTGGAAGCCGAAGAACATCTTCTTACTTAACGGTGAAGAGGTTAAAATTGAACAACATTCAACGAGTGACGTCATCAAGTCCTGGTCTCCGTTCTATTTGTTAAGTATTTTCATTTTAATTTGGAGTTTACCGCCATTTAAGGCATTATTTGCAGAAGGTGGCGCGCTTGCCTTTACTAGATTGACATTTGGCATTCCTGGTTCCTCATTAAGTTCAAGCATTGACTTAGTAAGTGCAACAGGTACAGCCATTTTATTGGCAGCTATCACAACGATATTAACAACAGAATCCATTAGCTTTAGCCATGGGTTTAAACTTTTAGGAAGAACGATTTCGGAATTTTGGATTCCAATTGTGATGATATGTGCGATTCTCGGTATTGCTAAACTCATGACATATGCAGGATTAACAAGTGCATTAGGCGAGGCTGTAGCAACTACTGGAGCAGTCTTCCCATTATTATCACCTATACTCGGATGGATTGGCGTTTTTATGACTGGATCCGTCGTAAACAACAATACATTGTTTGCCCCTATTCAGGCTACTGCCGGTAGCATTATCGGTGTCGATTCAGCTTTATTAGTATCTGCAAATACAGCAGGTGGTGTAATGGCTAAGCTAATCTCTCCACAATCCATCGCCATTGCAACTGCAGCTGTTGGAGAAACTGGTAAAGAATCCGAGTTAACAAAAATGACGTTAAAATACAGTGTTGCATTACTTGCATTTGTTTGTATTTGGACATTCATTTTATCCATGATTTATTAAAAAAGAAGCTTTCGTCACCATTGACGAGAGCTTCTTCTTTTAGAATTGTCTTTAGCCTTCTAACGGGGAATATCCGAGCCTACTTAAAGCTAATGCCATATGATAATAACCCTTACCGTTTGGATGAACCCCTCCTTTCGATAAAAAAGCTTCTTCATTCCCCTTAAATACACTATAAATATCAGCTACTTTAACATTCATTTTACGACTAAAACCATTCATCAATAAATTAAACGCTTTAATACCTTCATCTGCTAAAGGTATCTCGGGAAATGGGTTGTATAAATTTGTTAAGCGTATAATGTATTTATCTTGTTTGTCTAGAAGGTGAATTCTTTCTAGTATCTTTGAATAATTATCCTCTAATTGTTTAATTGCTTGAGATATAATTTTTTCATCTTTATTTCTTAAAAACTCTTTAGCAGCGTTTATTAAATCATTTCCTCCAGCCGTTATCGTAATGATATTTGCACATTTTATAGCTTCCGTAACAATCGGGGAATAAAGCATTGTTAAAACATCCTCCGTCGTTGCTCCTGATCTTGCGTATTTCTTATAAATAATTCGCCTTTTTAAAATTCGCTGACTCAGAGCTCTGTAATGTTCAACATACCCTGGGTCCAAAAAAGGAACACCGATACCAACCGTAAGCGAATCTCCTATGGCAAGATAACATAAAGGATTACAATCCATATTTCACCTCAAATGATTAATTATACTCTTATAGTATTCAAATCAGTTACGATTCGAAACTATTTGGGTGTTATTCAGCCGGACATGAGAGACAACTCCCCTTTTGAGCAAATGAACATATACATATATGAAGATCTAATTATAGAAATGGGGAGGAAAACGAATGCCAAGCGGAATACATCAGGTCGAGGTGGGGTTACCGATCAACAATGTTTGGGATTTTGTAAAGGATATGGATAATTGGGCTCCACTTATTCCTGGATATATTCAACATCGAAAACTTAATAACAATCAGTCCACTTGGGAATTTTATAGTAACATTGGGTTCATAAAAGAAAAGATTAATCTAATGGTCACTATAAAAGAATGGACTGAACCAACTAGGGTCACTTTTAATTTAAAGGGCTTAAATGAGGAACTTTCAGGCGATGGATATTTCCTTGCAGAAGTAATTGATAGAAATAAAACGAGGATAACAGGCTTTCTTGAGATCACTGCTGGCGGCGCAATGGGGCCACTAGTTAATACGATACTAAAGTCGTATCTTCCTAAAGTAACGAAAGAAATGACTATTGCCATCGCCACAAAATTAGAGGCACTCAATAAAAATTAAAGGCTGTTTCCAAAAGATTGTTTTTATATTTGGTGAATAGAAATTTAACTAAAAAGCCCCATTATTTTAAGAAGAACAGCGACGCTTATTAAACAATCGCGCTCATTTTGGTTTGATTAGTTAGTTCTCTTTTACCATTAGCAGAAAGTAAATATCCTCCCAGCCATACAAATCCTATACCTGTAATGGTTCCTCCAATGACAGTGATGATTCCTTCAGCACTTGGTATAAAAGTAGCCAAAGCAAAAACGAGTGTTCCTACTATTAAGCATAATCCACCCATACGAGGAAGAATGCTTTCTTTCATCACCGAAATTCCAACTAGAATCATACCTAAAACGAAAAACAATGGTCCAACTGTATATATAATGCCTGAAACGCCTTCATTTAAAATAGGATTTACATTCATCCCAGAAACACCTGCTATTTCTACATATACAACTGCCGTTACACAAGTTGTACCAATCAGACTCAACAACATTCCTAGATTACCCAACAGTCCATTTCTTTTGCCCTGCGCCTCAAATAATCCTATAAAAGCAAAGCTAAGACCTAAGTGGCCAAATAAAACTAAGCTTTGACCAAAAACAGTTCCATCATCTGCCTCCCCAAATAAGTTAATCAAATGTCCGATTCCTAAGAATAAACCAGAAATAACACTCGCGAATCCTCCGACAGATCGAAATAAAAGTGTGGTATTCATTATGAATTTCCTCCATTTTATGATTTTACTTCTCGCGTTTAAATTTATACTAAATAAATTAAACATAATTTCGAGGTAATATTTTATATAAATATCTAATTGTATTGCAAACGTTCCTAACCAATCTACCCGTCTAGTTGAATAGCAACAATCTTCTCGAAAACAGCCAATTAAATAAGGGTTAGTCCTCCGTTACGGTAAAACATCAGGGGACTAACCCAAATGGTAAGCTATGACGGATAAAAATTGGAATAACCATCCGAATATTTAACTTCTATTCGATATATCTTCATTATTAGCAACTGCATGAATACCCTCAATAAAGGTATTTATGAGGATTGAAAAGCTTTCATTGATATCAAGTGGTATTCCGAATCCCCCCATCTGTTCAATAGAAGTGAAGCCATGTAAAATACTGCGTAATCCTCTGACCATATGAATCGCCATTTCTTCCTTCAATTTGTAGGCTTGTAGCACTTGCACGACAAGTTGCACGACAGATTCCTGAGCCTGTTGTAATTCGCTATCGTTTGCATCTGGAAAGCGAGTACTCGCGTCATATAGCCCTGGATGTGTACTTACAAATTGGCGATATGCTTTACTAATTTCCCAGATGGCATTATCGCCTGAACGGCCAACTGCAGCTTGTAACATCGCTTCATTTAGTTTTTTTACTCCTTGAATGGCTAACTTTTGCTTCAATTCATGTAAACCATCAAGGTGGTTATACAATGAAGGTGGTCGGACTTCCAATTTTTCTGCTAAAGAGCCTATAGAAAGTTGATCTAACCCTTGTTCATCCACTAACTCTGTTGCCTTTTGTAAAATGATTGATACATCTAATTTCATACGACGTGCCATCTTTTTGTCACTTCCTATTCTCATTGTAAAATTTCATTTCTGCCTTTGTGATTGCTAAATTCAAAAGTTCCTGTGGTTGTTTTAACACCTTTCCGTGCCCAACTGCAAGTAAGCTTGGTTGATAGTCTTTTATTTTTTTTGCGCTTTCAAGAGCTGTGCACTTATCCCATGTCACTAGCGCGGGAAACGGAAATAATGGATTCACCATGCCTGACACCGAAATCCCCCCTCTTGTTGTGAAGGCATCTCCTGCAATTACATTTCGATTGCTTGTATCAAAAAGCGTAATAGAGCCCGGTGTATGACCTGGCGTTGCAATCACTTCTAAAGAGCCAACACGGTCCCCCTCTTTTAGCAGAACATCTGGTGTGGTTTTAATATTCTTTGGCACCCCGCCACGAATAGGTGTATTTTTTTCACCTGGTAGCAAAGTAGTATTTCCAGCCAATAACAGGGCGTCCCTTGCCGATATATACACCTGACTATCTGGTAATAATTCTTTTAGTGTATCTAACGCCCCTATATGATCATTATGTGCGTGCGTAATCACCATTTTTGTAATCGGTTTTCCAATCTTTTTGGCCGCAATGATAATACTTTTTGCACTATATGGTAAGGCTGCATCGATTAGAGTAAGACCTCTCTCTTCCTCCACAAAGTAACAATTAACAGGAAACACCCTTGGCATAAAAGACAATTGAAATAATGAACCAACATTTATAATTCTCACCCTTGAACACCCCTTAAAACTAATTATATTTACATTTTAACTAATAAGATTAGTTTTTGCAATATTATAAATAAAAAAACGCACTTGCCTAAGCAAATGCGTTTTCTATCATTTCGATAAATCGATTTTTTTATTTAATAAGAAAATCGTCACCCCACCAACAGTCATCGACAAAAGCTCACCAATCCCAACTGTAAACCAAGTCGCCCAAAATGGAAGACCGTATAGGATGGTTAATTGCCCTGCAACTGTGAACATTGAAAAAGCAAAAATCAATGCGGTCACAACCATTTTCATAATATCATTTGTCATACTCTTTGTTACACGTCGACATAGTAGTAATACAAGAAATGTCGCAATTCCACCGATTGGTACATCAAGTAGCCAAGTAGGTGACATAAAATTTGCGAGTACTACGCCAAGCGTCACTGCAACTACATATCGCTTATGATACAATGCCAAATAGTTGAACATCTCCGATAAACGTAGTTGTACAGCACCAAAACTAATAACCGACAACACGACGGTTACTGCCACATACAAAGCTGCAACAAGCGCAGTCTTTGTAAGCTCACTTACAGAAGTACGTGATGAATCTTTAAAAACAGACGTATCCAATTTTCATTCTCCTTTGTAAAATAGCAAAATCGCTATTTTAGTAATAACTACGACCAAAGGAAGAGAGCTTTTCGCCCTAACAGAAGTGTCGTAGTGCAAGCCAAATTTTGCTTCCTTGCGCATTATAACAGAAGAATTCAATTTTTAACAGAACTATTTTGTAATCCAACCGCCATCTATCGGGATGATTGCACCATGCATATAGTCAGCTGCTTGACTCGCCAAATAAAGTGTTAAACTCGCCACTTCACTTGGTTGTGCCCAACGACCAGCTGGCGTTTCCTTTGCCACCCATTTTGCGATTTCCCCATCACCTTCAAAATCAGCCTTATTCATCGGCGTTTGGATAGCACCAGGTGCAATCGCATTAGCGCGAATCCCGTCACGACAATAATCTAAGTCTAACTGCTTCGTATAACCTACGATGGCATGCTTGGACGCGGTATAAGCTGCACCACCGCCACCCGCAACAAGTCCTGCAATCGACGCCATATTAACAATGATCCCTGATTTTCGTTGTACCATATGCGGTAAAATTGTATTCGTCACAAAATATGTGCCCTTGACATTCGTATTCATGATTCGATCCCAAAGCGTCTCATCTGTATCAAGCGTTTTTGCAAAGCCATCTAAAATACCTGCCGTATTAAGCAAAATATCTACTTGCGTGAATGTCGCTACTGCTTCCTCAAATGCTCTTACAACATCCTCTTTGATGCACACACTGCCTACCCGATAAGCAAAACGCGGATGATATTGTTCGCTTAGCTGTAGTAATCCCTGTTCATCCATATCAAATGCGAATACATTCGCTCCATTCTCTAAAAAAGCAATAGCTTGCGCCTGTCCAATACCAGATGCAGCTCCCGTTATAAATACTGTCTTGCCTACATACTCTTCGAATTTCATAAATACCTCTCCTCATCAATTACGCCTCGGCGTAATTGTACATGCCGCTACGCTTTCGGCACAAAAAATCTGTGACAAGCTCGGGGGCTTTAACTTCATTCAATCTAAGTTTGGCGACCACAGAAAACAAGATAAAACCCATTTCATCTCACCACCACTAGAGATAGATTTCTCTACTGAATGAAAAAAAGCCCATGATTGCTCATGAGCTTTTTCAATTAGTCTACAATTATCCAATCTTCTGCTAATAAGTCACAAACAGTAGGTGTGAACATCGTGTATCCCTCACCGCGTACATTTATTAAAAAATAGGGGTTCAAGTTCTCACCTTCATGTTCACTCTGACCAATGAGTTTTACATACAACTCAGCTCCGCCCCAACCGTCACGAATTACTTTCTCTCCTGCTTTTAAACGCGGTAATACTTCTTCAAACGTCATCTTTATTTCACCCTTTAACTCAGTCATATGTAGCCTTCTTTATCGAACACAGTATACTGGATTTTTATCAAGTTTACAACTTATCATCAATTGTCCTAAAGAGGAATTTTCACAATGGCTGTCGTCTCTAAATCATTTGTCGATTCAATAGAAATTGCCCCATCATATTTACGTACAATTTCCCTTACGATAAATAATCCTTGCCCTCTTATCTTTCCTTGCTCTGCTTTCTTAGTTGAAAAACCTTGTTTAAATATTTGATCCTTGTCAGCAATAGATGGACCCGTATTCATAATCGTAAATTCATACAGGTTATCATCTGCATTGCAACATATCGTTATTTTACGTTCATTTTCTGGTAATTCAATCGTTGCATCGATGGCGTTATCTATTAAATTCGATAGTATTTTGATTAAATCCGTTGTTTTCATTTTAGCGAATGAATCATGAGAAATTGTGAATTCCATATCAATATTATAATTTTGTGCAGCTAGTTTCTTTGTTTGTAGTAATATTGAAAGACCTGGGTGATCTATATTTAATTTTAGTGATTCAATTGCCCGAACTTCTTTAGAGAGCGTTTCTATATATTTTTGTGCACGTTCAAATTCGCCTAATTGAATTAAACCATATAAGACTTGAATATGATTGGTGAAATCATGTCTTAAAGATGAAACAGAAGTGATTAATGTTTTAATTTCGCCTTGGTACACGTCTTCTGTAACTTCTATTTCTTTTGCTACTTCTTTTTGATACCATCTTTGCAAAGCTAAAAAAGAGGCTACTACAACTAGAATAACTACACCATTAAAAACAAATAGTAGAATATTATTTTTAAGCACTTTCCCTTTAATCTCATCCAATGTATTGGTACTAATATCAACAGCAAGGTATCCAATCGACTTCCCAGTTTCATCCTTTATAGGTGCGCCAACCGTTAAATAATTACCATATCTTGCATCTTGCAAAGACCCTGATACAAATGTTCTCCCTGTATAAAAAGCTAGTCCTATCTGTTCTTTTGGTATTATAGTATCTTCAGCTATTGGATAATCTTCAAACATATAATCATTTGAAGAGGCCCCTACTACCATTGCTTTAGAAATCTTTGGATTATCAATTTTCAATGTATATACATATAAAGCACCTAACTTTTCTCTTGCATCATTTAAATATCTTCTTATTTCCCAATAATATTCGTTTCTCACTGGGTTTTCCAAAAATTTCTTGTAGGTTTCTATATCCATTGCTGATGCAATAGATATTGCTGCTTCAAGACTTTGGTTTGCGATAGACTCCTCAACCGTCTTCTTCATCTTCACATAAGATGCAAAGATATTTAAACTTGTAAATAACAATAATAAGACAGTTGCTAATACTAAAATTAATTTTACTTTACGTTTTTTCATATATACTGGTACTTCCTCATCTTTTTTATTAAAAAATTTAATAATCGCAAAGATTACCAAAATCTTATTTAAACTAATCATTTACTTATTAAAGCCTCATCATGAAATACTTTCCTGACAACAGTATTATACTATAATATTGTTTTTCACCGAAATATGTACTTATTTAGTATAAAATTCATTTTAAATCAAGTACATATTAGGGTAATAATCCTTTAATAAAATTCACAATATAAAACTTCCTACAGTTTTTCGTAGGAAGCTTACACGTTTTCTATTTACTTTAGTGGAATTTTCACAATGGCTGTCGTCTCTAAATCTTGTGTCGAACTTATAGAAATTTCCCCATTATACTTACTTACTATTTCTTTTACGATAAATAAACCTTGTCCTCTAATCTTTCCTTGCTCTGCGCTCTTTGTTGAAAACCCTTGTTTAAATATTTGATCTTTCTCAACAATTGTTGGCCCAGTATTCGTAACCTTAAATTCATATCGGGCATCATCTGCTGTACAACAAATCGTTATTTTGCGTTCACCCTCTGGTAATTCAATCGTTGCATCGATGGCATTATCAATTAAATTCGATAATACTTTAATTAAATCTGTCGTTTTTATCTTTTCAAATGAATTACGAGAAATCGTAAAATCTATATCAATATTATTATTTTGTGCTGCAATTTTTTTAGTTTGCAATAATATCGATAAGCCAGGATGTTCTACATTCAATTTTAGCGATCGAATCGGCTGAACTTCTTTAGAAAGTGATGATAAGTATTGTTGAGCCTGTTTCGTTTCCCCCAATTGAAGTAATCCGTGTATCACTTGAATATGATTGATAAAATCGTGTCTTAAAGAAGAGACAGAGGTAATCAACGTTTTTATTTCGCCTTGGTACGTATCTTCAGTTACGCCAACCTCTTTTGCCATTTCTTTTTGATACCAACTTTGTAAAAATAAAAAGGAAACGATAACGAACAAAATAAATACACCATTAAAAACAAGTATCAGCGCGTTATTTTCCAGAACTTTCCCTTTGATATCATTCAGTGTATTGACACCAATATCGATACCTAAGTATGCAATAATTTGACCTGTCTCATCCTCTATCGGTGCCCCAACAGAAAGATAAGAGCCATAATTCAGATCCTCAAGTACATCTGTTACATATGTATGTCCTGCATAAGCTTTGCTGACCTGAGTCGCAGGTACTGTACAAACCTCACCTATGATATAACCCTCTTTTATATCTCTAGGCATTCCTGCTATCATCGCTTTTGAGACCCTAGGATTATCAATTTCTAATGTATAGACATGTAAAGCACCCAGTTTTTCTCTTGCATCATTTAAGTACTCTCTTAATTCCCAATAATTTTCGTCTGTGACAGGATCATTCAAAAATTTCTTATATTTTTCAATATCTAAAGCAGACGAAATGGATATTGCAGCTTCAAGAGTTTGATTTGCTATAGACTCTTCAACCGTTTTTGTCATTTTCACATAAGAAGCAATGACATTTAAACTCGTAAACAGTAACATTAATACCGTAGACAACAATATAATTAGCCTTATTTTTCGATTTCTCATAAAACTGGTACTTCCTCATCATTTATAATTGAAACTTTTGTTCCTCTGTAAATCATCGTAAAATTTCATTTTTTATGAAATGAAGAACTATTTTTCCGCCTATAATATTATACTATAAGAATCATGTAAATTCTTTTTTTGTTATACAATATCATCTGTAAAAGATTGCATTATTAGCACATTTTCCTATTTTTATCATTACTATAGACTCTTTACTCTTTTAGGAAATAGTAAGAAAAGCAACTAAAGACCTAAATATTTATTACATCCCATTACTCCTATAGCAAAAACACAACATTTATCCCTATTCTTCGTCAATTCAATGCAACTACATGTAAGATCCCTAATTTAAAATAGGTTTTTTTTAATAAAATCTAACTTGGATATCATTTTTGTATTTCTTTTATCCTCTAAATAGCAATACCCCATTCTGATTTACTAGCATGTCCATCCTTTTTGTAAAGAGAGGCCAAGACAGCGCTACCTTGGCCTTCTGGTGTACTTACCGCTTTACCCTAAAAAGTCCAAACGTTTAAAGGCAAATTTTTTATCATTGGCCTTTTTCTTTAGATTTGAACGTTTTACAGCACGTATCAGAAGATTGATTGGCTTCTTCAGACATATTGTGAAAATCAAAATCAGAAGCAAACTCTGTATTATTTTTCGTATTTGAGTGGTAATCCATATCAATTTTGATTTTTTCAGCACCACAAATATTCCCTTTTGCATGGAAAACACAATTGGATACAGTACAGTTCACTTCTACATTCGGCATAGCTCTCCTCCTCGTAATTTGATATAGCTTAAAAAGTATCGATTTAAGAAATGAATACCTCATCAATACTCTTCATCAAGTATTTTGTCCATTTCAAGATTTTTTATTTTAAAAAACTTCTGCTAAGTAATCGGCGCTTTCTAAAACCACTCATAAACGTCATAAAATTACCAATAATCTGATAATTATTACGCCAGCTTCACAATAAATTATTACTTATTAATAATTAAGAAAAAATCATAGAAATGTAAAAACCCACGACTTTTTTGTTAATTCTAATTAATTAATTTCATAAAAAAACCCATTTTAATAAGATAAAATACTCATAATTAACAATCCGAAATCCGAAATAACAGTCTAAATCCTCATAATATAAAGGTAGATTTTTTAGGTAATTTATATTAGAATAATAAACGGTGTTTTTTTCATGTAATACCAAAATAAATTCACGAAGGAGAAAAAAGGTTAAAAACCGTATTTTTAATATAAAAAGAAAAACTTAATACAGGAGTGTCGTAATTGATCATTTTAGATAAACCATATGTCTCGGATTTACTTGCCGATACAGTAAAAAACCTTCAAGTTCCAGTAATAAAACTTAATAATGTTCACATCCCTAACGAAAATGGAATTAATTTCAAAAAGGAAGGTGATCTATTAACAGCATTAGAAAAGGGAGATTTCCCAATTTTATTTAACTCAGAAAATGGTCTTCAGATCTTAAGTAACCATATGCCAACACACTATTTAACGAATGTTACTGATGTTTTGAAGAATAAAGTAACCTTTAGAAAAATATTGAGCAAACATTATACAGATTTCTTTTTTAAAGAAGCATCATTCAAAGAGTTAGAAGAAATAAACTCAAGTACTTTACCATATCCAATTATCGTAAAACCTTCTATTGGTTATTCGAGTATCGGTGTTCATCGTATTGACGAAGAAGAAGAATATTACGCTACTATCCAACAATTAAAAGAAGAAATGGATATTGCCGGAGCAGAATATCCACAAGAAGTTATTAATAACCAATCATTTATTATTGAGAAATTAATTGAAGGTGATGAGTATGCGATCGATGCATATTTCACAGAAGACGGAAAACCAGTCATATTAAATCTTTTCAAAAGATTGTTTAGTCATGACAAAGATATGAGTGACCGCATCTATTATACGAGTAAACAAGTATTATTAGAGGCATTAGAAAAAACATATTCGTTTTTAAATACGATTTCATCGTTTTTCGATTTAAAATTAGCACCTATACACCTTGAAATTCGCATTAATAAAGAGGGTCAAATCATCCCTATAGAAGTAAATCCATTAAGATTTGCCGGCATTGGCACAAATGAACTAGGTGTTCATGCATATGGTGTAAACGCATATGAATACTTTTTCAAGCAGCAACAACCTAATTGGGAATACATAATAGAAAACATGGATGATTCAGTTTATAGTTTTTGCTGTGCAGAAATCGATTCAACAATTGACTGTAAGATGGTAGATTCTGTCGACCATGAACAATTCAAACTAAATTTCGGTGAAATTTTAGACTATCGCCCAATGCAAATAAATGAATACTCTACTTTTGCTGTCATTTTCCATAAAGCACCTGACTTAGAAGAAAATAAACGAATCTTAAATTTAGACTTAAATCGATACATTACATTAAAGGAATTAGCACTTGTATAAAATATAGGATTACATTAGGAGCGTAATATTTTGTTTAAAAAGAAAACGACTATTAGAAAAAAAATATTGTTAAGCGTACTATGTCCAATCATTGTGATAAGCATTCTTTTTAGTACAACCATCTTTTTAGTGTCTAATCATTTAATCAATCAATATATCATTCCTCAATTCGAAAACAACTTAACCGTGAAGATGGATCAGCTTAATAAGGAAGTTGATCCAGAATTAGTACTTGCAGCTAAAACTGATAAAGATGCATATGAAACCTTATTGCCTATAATAAATGCTTTTCAAAAGAAGTATAATATAGAAAATGTTTATATTATGAGTAAAGTGAATAATGAAGAGGTTATTTTACTCCTATCTAATGCAAATGAATATCTACAACCATTAGCTTTTACACCTGAACAGCAAGCAGCACTGCATTCTACAGAATTGGTTATTAGTGATATTTATGAAGATGATTATGGCGCGCATAAATCAACATTTTTACAAATTGAAGGGACCGATTCTGTTTTAGGTTTGGACGAAAGTACCAACTTTATAGTGGATTTACAGAATTTATTAACCTTTATTTGCATTCTTCTTTCAGTAGCATCAATAGGTATAAGTAGTATTCTCGCGTACTACATTGCCAATAAAATGGCAAAACCAATCAAGGAACTTGTAGGTAATACAGAATTGGTGGCGAATGGTGATTTAACAAAAGACATAGAAGTGAAAGGTACAGATGAGATTGGTCAACTAACTGAAAGCTTTAGTAATATGCAAAAACAGCTGAAGGAAATGATTGGTCATGTATCTTCTACATCTGATTATGTAGTTTCCGGATCTAAAGATTTGACACATAGTATCGGACAAGTTACAGAAATGTCTAACCAAGTGTCCGCTGCAGTTCAAGAGGTTGCCATGAATGATGAAATGATAACAAGTAGTGCTATTCAAAACCAAACTGCGATTAGAGAGATTTCGGAAGGAATTTTAGCCATAACAGAATCTACGCTATCCGTATCAGATGAAGCTATGGAAACTTCTACAGAAGCAACACGCGGAAACACCGTAATTCAACAATCTGTTCGTGGTATTGATGCAATTAATGAATCCTCAAAAGCTTCTATGAAGATGACTGAACAAATGCATCAACGTTCTAAAGAAGTAGCTCAAATTACAAACATGATCACTAGCATTTCAGATCAAATTAATCTCCTTGCCTTAAATGCCGCGATTGAAGCAGCACGTGCCGGTGAATACGGAAAAGGATTTGCTGTAGTAGCTGATGAAATTAGACATCTAGCTGAACAATCTGCGAAGTCTGCTAGTGATATTGCACAATTAATTTCTGAGATGCAAAACGATTCAACACAGTCAGTTGAAGCCATTACAAAAGTCGTAGAAGAAATTAATCATGAAACTGCTTCAATTAGAATGGCTGGGGAAACTTTCCAAAATATTTTAACGCTAATTACAAATATAAGTTCTCGTACACAGTCTATCGCTGCAACAGTAGAGCAAATCTCTGCAAGCTCTGAACAGGTGTTAGGTACAACTGAGACAACTGTTCAGTCTTTAGAGCAATCGTCAGCAAATACGCAAACAATTGCTTCAACAATGCAAGAGCAATCTGCATTTATGGAAGAAATGTTAGGTACATCAAATCAAGTGCATGAAATGGTCGAAAATTTAAAGAAACAAATTTCTCACTTTAAAATTAAATAAATTGACTGTATTAAAAATTACGATGCTGTCAGACTGTAGGCTAACTCAAAGAGAAACAAGTTTGCCTACAGTTTTGATACTTCAAATATCGTAATTGCTATGTTACTAAGTACTGATTTCGCCATTAAAAAAAATATTCATCCCCCATCTATACTCTTCATATACTATCTTGTTCATCTCAAATTTTTCTTACTTCCCTATCGTCATGATTTTTTATGAATTTCTATATAAAAACTTTTTACACATAATTTAATTATTGTAGAGTTGCACTTATAATTTTCGTAATATTAAGAAAATTATATCACCTTTTCAATCCACCATTTAGTTGAAGGTATTCCAAATGAAGCTTTTGCTCCTTTCATCCATCACACGGGTTGTCCATTGCGTGAGTTATGTACAAAAGCGAGAGAAGGTACAAATCGCAAGCTTATGATTAAGGAACAGTGGGAACAACAAAAAGAATATGTAAGAGCAAAGCTTTCAGAAGAAAAAACAGGTGCAATTTATCGTAAACGTAATATTGACGTTGAACCTGTTTTTGGATTTCTGAAGGCTAATTTAGGTTTCACACGATTTTCTGTTCGTGGAGAATCAAAGGTTGAAAACGATATTGGTCTCGCATTAACGGCTGTAAACTTAAGAAAATATGCGGTCCGAGGATAATCCTTCACTGCATATTGTCAAAAACAAACGCAAAAAACGAGATTGCATAATGCAATCTCGTTTTTCCACATGAACTGAAACCTTTTTGTCCCAGCCTCTTTTTATTTTTTCTATGATATTTTTTATTCACTCAATACATAAAGTAAATTATATATCTTATCTCTCTATTTATCAGTATCCCTTTTATTTCTAAAAGATTTACTAAGTTTCGACTATTTTTCGATTAAACCAAGTACCTGTGATGTTGAAGTGTGCAGTTCTTGTAATAACTCTGGGTTTTCTGCTAGCGACTTGCCATAAGAAGGTATCATTTCTTTTAATTTTGGTTCCCACTCTTTTACATGTTGCGGGAAGCATTTGTTGATTACTTGAATCATAACGTGAACAGCAGTCGAAGCACCTGGTGAAGCACCTAGTAATGCAGCAACCGAACCATCAGCGGCACTAACAACTTCCGTTCCGAACTGAAGCGTTCCTTTACCGCCAGCTTCTGTATCTTTAATAACTTGTACACGTTGACCAGCGACTACAATATCCCAATCATCAATATTTGCGTTCGGGATAAAGTCACGTAACTCATCCATACGCTGCTCTTTTGATAACAGAAGTTGCTGGATTAAATATTTTGTTAAGCCCATTTCTTTAACGCCTGCCGCTAATAATGTTGTGATATTATGCGGTTTTACAGAAGCGAATAAATCCATATTTGAACCTGTTTTTAAGAACTTCGGTGAGAAACCAGCGAATGGTCCAAATAGTAATGACTTTTTGTTATCGATATAACGAGTGTCAAGATGCGGAACAGACATTGGTGGAGCACCAACTTTTGCTTTTCCGTATACTTTTGCATGATGTTGCTCAGCAATCTCTGGTTTGTTACATACAAGGAACAGTCCGCTGATTGGGAATCCACCGATGTGTTTCCCTTCAGGAATACCTGTTTTTTGAAGTAACTCTAGGCTTCCTCCACCAGCTCCAAGGAATACGAAATCTGCTGTATGATATTCCATTTTACAGCCATCGATATCGTGTACTTTAAGTTCCCACTTGTCTTCTTTAGTACGATTAATAGCTTGGACAGTATGTTTATAGTTAATATCAACATTTTGAGTTGCCAAGTGGTCAAATAACATACGCGTTAAAGCACCGAAGTTAACATCCGTACCTTCGTCTACTTTTGTTGCTGCAATTGCTTCACTAGCTGGACGGTTTTCCATTATAAGCGGAATCCATTGTTTCAATGTTTCCGGATCATTAGAAAATTCCATGCCTTGGAACAACGGATTTTTTGACATTGCTTCAAAACGTTTCTTTAAAAAGGCTACATTGCTTTCGCCTTGTACCATACTAATATGTGGTATTGGCATGATAAAGTCTTGCGGATTACTGATTAGGTTACTATTTACAAGGTAAGACCAAAACTGCTTTGAAAGTTGGAACTGTTCATTAACATTAATCGCTTTTTTAATATCGACAGTGCCATCCGCTTTTTCAGATGTGTAGTTCAACTCGCACAGTGCAGCATGCCCCGTTCCTGCATTATTCCATTCATTAGAGCTTTCTTCCCCAGCTTTTTCAAGCGACTCAAACACTTTGATATTCCATTCTGGTGCTAATTCTTTTAGCATTGCTCCCAAAGTAGCGCTCATAATTCCCGCACCAATTAAAATAACTTCTGTTTTTTTATGTTTGTTGCTCATTTTAACCTTCCTTATCCCCTTATATTTGCAAAAAAGATGTAGGCGCTTCCACTTAGTCATCACAGCAAGCCAAAATGCACCCAGTCACACAACTTTTTTGTATCAATTATAAACTTATACTAGTCTATCACAATTGTTAAAAGATTAAAATATCAACTGTTACATGATAGATAAAAGCTCGATAAAACTAGTAAAAAGTGAATAGTCCGTCCAGAAGACACTAAAAACACACAAAAAAACAAAGCTCCCCTCTTGATTTTTTCTAGAGTTAAATCTATGGTTTACTATTACTTATGATACCTTTCACTGTCACACATCTAACTTGAAGATTGATAATCAATAAAATGTTTGACTCCTTGATTTGGGACATACATTACGCACGTGCCGGACTCTCTTCCAACT
This sequence comes from Lysinibacillus sp. NPDC096418, assembly GCF_044762775.1. Taxonomy (NCBI): domain Bacteria; kingdom Bacillati; phylum Bacillota; class Bacilli; order Caryophanales; family Bacillaceae; genus Lysinibacillus; species Lysinibacillus sp. NPDC096418. The sequence continues at coordinate 67,940 of NZ_JBIWEY010000016.1, read as the reverse complement.
TAATCTGAAATAAGATGTTTTTCCTTAATTACACCGACTTGACCTAAAATCAGTGCACCGAGCATTTGAATAATCGTCTTCACAATAATTTGACCTAAAATAGCTGCTGGTACCGCTTCCCAAGGCAATATATTGGCACCAAGCGGACTCAGACCAATTACTACGAAAATCGCGGAATCTAGAAATCCTCCAACAATTCCACTATAAAACACACGCCAAGCCATTGGTAGTTTCAACCTTGTATAGATTTCCGTATCAGCTGTTTCAGCAACGACAAATGAAAGTGCCGATGCTACCACAATCAATAGCGTATCCCCAAGTATAAATGAGACAACTGCCGATAAGATTAAAGCTATAATAATAAACAAATACGTCTTTGCTCTTCCATACTTGTTTTGCACAAGATCTCGGAAAATGAAAGTCGCCCCAATCAATAGAGTCCCCATCGGAACGATAAACATGCCAAACTGTAATGGCGCAAATGCTGCCGTTACCACATTAGCGATGACAATAGATAATAAATAGAATAATATTCTCATGATGTTTCTCCTCAATTAAAGTTAATGACAGTTTTATAACTGCTAACTAGACACCTCTCTTATTTCCCCAAACAAGGGTATGCAGCTGTGGCAATACTTTGACATCTCTTAATTCCTCATCCTCAATCACTTTGTCAATTAACTTTTGATATTTCTCTAATAACTGGCTAATCAATCGCGGATTGTCAGTCGTCGTTATATCATCATTACCGACTTGGAGATAGAAGGGGATCATTGGATATCGAAAGTGAATTTGTTTTGCATACTCATAATCCTCTTGATTAAAAACAACTATTTTGAGGGAGATACGCTGATCGCTGTTCCGACTTTTAAGTTTTTTGAAAATATCAGAGAGTACAAGATAGTCAGTGGTCATTCCAGAACTAGGGGGCTTTGGTGAAATGGTCAGTTCATCAATCTCATACAGCCACTCTTGCCACCTGCTTCCTTGTGTCTCCACCCCGACCTTTATGTCGTTTTCTTTTAAAATCGCAATGAGCTCTTCCAAATTTCGAAGGAGTGCAGGATTGCCGCCCGAAATCGTGACAAATGAAAAACCACTGCCTCCAAGACGTTTCAGTTCAGACCAAATCTCTTCCGCCGTCATTTGGACAATAAGATGCTTCCCACTACCATCCCACGTAAACGATGAATCACACCACGAACAGGAATAATCACAGCCAGCAGTTCTCACAAACATCGTCTTCTGGCCCACTACCATTCCCTCGCCTTGAATCGTCGGTCCAAAAATCTCCATAATTGGTACTTTACTCAACGTCCATCCACTCCCGCCTCGCTTCAGCATAGCTTGTTGGCGTTTCATACAGCCTGATAAATTCTACACGCGCCCCGTTAAATCGCTGTTCTTCAAGCAAAGCTTCCACCAACTTCTCGTAAATCCAGACTACAATATTCTCTGCCGTCGTATTCATTGGCGGTAGTGTTTCATTTAAATAACGATGATCCAAATATATCTCTATTTTTTGTTTCCATATTTCTTTTATATCGCCAAAATCAATCATTAAACCGCGTTCATCCGTGTATCCGCTTAGTCCTAATACAACGCGATACGTATGGCCGTGGAGATTTTTACATTTCCCCTCATAGTCATGCAAATGATGAGCAGCATCGAATGTAAATTCCTTGCTCACGAGAACACGCTTTGAATGATAATTCAATTGACTCCTATGAATATCTTCATCTATTTTTTGGAGCTTATCGACAATTCTAAAATCATACATGCTTTAAGACTCCTTCCTACAGCTCAAGTACTCATCAAGTCCTTTTTTTCGCAGTTCACATGCTGGGCATTCACCACAGCCATCTGCTATTACACCGTTATAGCAAGTCAACGTTCTTTCCCGAACATATTCAAGTGCCCCGAACTGATCAGCAAGCTCCCAAGTCTGTGCCTTGTTCAGCCACATTAGCGGTGTATCTACCACGAAAGAATCGTCCATCGATAAATTTAACGTTACATTCATGGATTTAATAAAAACATCTCGACAATCCGGATATCCACTAAAATCCGTTTCACAAACGCCCGTCACGATATGTTTGGCACCTACTTGGCTCGCAATAACTCCAGCAAATGAAAGAAAGAGCAGATTCCGACCAGGTACAAAAGTCGATGGAAGCTCACCATTTTCTCCGTTTTCAACCTTTATGTCTTGTCGTGTCAATGCACTTGGAGCAAGCTGATTCAGGAGTGACATATCAAGAATGTGATGCTTAACACCGAGCTCCTTTGCTATCCCCTTCGCACACTCAATTTCAAGGCGATGCCTTTGACCATAATCAAACGTCACTGCCTCAACCTCTTCAAAACGTTCTTTTGCCCAGAACAGACAAGTGGTACTATCCTGACCTCCACTAAACACAACGATTGCTTTTTCCTGCTTCATCTATAAAAACTCCCTTATATCAAAAAAACAGCACTCTAAGAAAAAGTGCTGCTTTCTTCTTAGTTTTTTTAAGAGGGTAGCTAAAAACCTCTTTCTAAATTGAACGATTCAATTCATCTTTTATCGATTATCTATTTTTTCTGGGTTAAGATCGTGGTTCATTAAACGATAATTTGCTATTTCTTCGTATTTAGTCCCCGCTTTCCCATAGTTACACCACGGATCAATCGAAATGCCTCCGCGTGGCGTAAATTTACCCCAAACCTCGATATATCTTGGATCAAGTAATTTTATTAAATCGTTCATAATGATATTGACGCAATCTTCATGGAAATCACCATGGTTTCTAAAACTGAATAAATACAATTTCAGTGATTTACTTTCTACAATTTTTTTATCCGGGATATACGAGATGTACATCGTTGCAAAATCAGGTTGATTCGTAAGTGGGCATAAACTCGTGAATTCTGGACAATTAAACTTTACAAAATAATCTCGATCGGAATGTAGATTATCTACTGCCTCCAGTACCTCTGGTGCATAATCATATGAATATTTAGTACCCTGATTTCCTAATAGTGTTAAATCTTTCAAACCTTCTTCATGGCTTCGGCCAGACATAAAAAAACCTCCTTGTAAAATGTTTCCCAACACTTTTCAAGAGAGGTATCACCAATCGTTCTATTAAAACATATGTAAAAAACATAAAAAGCCACGTCCGTTATGGACATGGCATAAAGTCATGTTTCCATAGTTTTTTATAGAGGGTATCAGCTATGAACCTCTCCCGTTCTAGTCCGGGCACTCTTTCTTCAACATAATACAAAAAATGGTCGGAAACGTCAAATGTATTTTTTAAATTTATCCGCTGCTTATACTGTAATTGACATTATTACTTCTCTCGCTATCGGATTCTTTTTTACCTTTTCGTCTTATCCAATCATCTTCTTTAGGTTCGCCATTTCAATTGCAGACATCGCTGCATCGTAGCCTTTGTTGCCTGATTTTGTACCGGCACGTTCAATAGCTTGCTCGATGTTTTCAGTTGTTACGATGCCAAATGTCACAGGAACATTTGTAGTAAGTGAAACGCTGGCGATGCCCTTTGCTGTTTCATTGCACACGTAATCATAGTGTGTTGTAGAGCCGCGAATGACTGTACCAAGTCCAATAATTGCGTCATATTTCTTTGTTTCAGCAAGTTGTTTGGCTATGAACGGTACTTCAAAAGCACCTGGCACCCATGCAACATCAATATTATCTTCATCCACGTCGTGACGTTTTAGCCCATCTAGTGCTCCATTTAATAGCTTACTTGTTATAAATTCATTAAAACGCCCTACTACCACCGCAATTTTCAAGTCTGTTCCGATTAATTGTGCTTCAAATGTTTTTCCCATAATGAATTCTCCCCTTTTACACTGTTAATTTTTTTACTACTTCAATTTGTTTACGTCGATATGTGGCTAATGCCTCAATAGAGATCATTTTTAAGTTGTGCTTTGCAGCGTACGTTACTAGCTCATCAAATCGCAACATCTCACCATTGTCGCCCATAATCTCACAGATAATGCCTGCTGGATCGCTATCGCAAAGCTTAGCTAAATCGACCGTCGCCTCCGTGTGCCCTCTTCGTTCCAAGACACCATTATCTTTTGCAATGAGTGGAAACACATGCCCTGGTCTACGGAAATTAGCCGCTTCCACTTGTGGATCTAGCATTTTACGAATCGTTAATGCCCTCTCGTAGGCACTAATTCCTGTAGTTGTATCCTCATGATCTATACTAACGGTGAATGCCGTTTGGTGATTGTCAGTATTATTTTCGACCATAGGATGAAGTGCTAATTTTTGTGCCAGCTGTTGCGAAATGGGTGTACAAATTAGACCCTTACCATATGTAGCCATAAAGTTAATCGTTTCAGGTGTCACATACTTGGCTAACGCGAGTAGGTCGCCTTCATTTTCACGGTCCTCATCATCTACCACGACAATTATTTTCCCTTGTTTCAAATCCTCTAATGCTTCTTCAACTGTATTTAGCAAAATTAAAGCCCCCTTAAAATCCGTGTTGTGTTAAATAATCCTTCGTAATAGTCGAAGTTGCTTGCCCACGTTGTAATTGATTAACAATGTATTTGCCGACCAAATCCGTTTCAATATTAACAAGGGCACCCTCATTTTTCATACCTAATATCGTTTCCTTGTACGTGTGCGGAATGAGCGATACCGTTACACTGCTTTTTTCAACGGTGAATAGCGTCAGACTAGTACCATCAATGGTAATCGAGCCTTTTGGAATACAGTAGCTCGTCAATTCTTCTCCTACCTCAATATCAATGTACACCGCATTGGCCATAGGTCGTTTACGCAAAATTTTGCCTACTCCATCTACATGCCCAGATACAAAATGTCCACCAAACCGTCCATTCGCAGACATTGCACGCTCTAAATTCACAGCATCTCCCACTGCAAGCTGCTGTAAGTTTGTTGCCTTTACCGTTTCAGGCATCACATCCATCGTCAGCTCTCGCTCATTAAAATGCGTCACCGTCAAACAAACTCCATTGACCGCAATACTATCACCTAGCTTGACATCTGCAGTTATCATAGGTGATGCAACCGTGATTTTCATGCTTTGCCTATTTTTTTGTAACGCTTTTACTGCACCAACATCTTCTACAATCCCCGTAAACATTCTGTCACCTGCTTTCTATTTGACTTTTATCCACTACTTCAGCTGCCCTATCCGTCAGTTCAATGATGCTATCCGTCTCACCTCATTTCTAATTCAAAACACATAAAAAGCCCCTTACATGTAAGGGGCTTGGGAGGTTATGTAAAAGAGACGTAAACAAATAAACCTTATGGATACAAAAAATTTCCACAGGCTACCATCTCAATTGTTCTTCTCCCATCCAGACTATAACTGTCGGTTTTGGATTTGCACCAAATCAGCTTTCGCTCACGGACTTTGAATTACTTCATCACCGCCGATTGGGAATTTCACCCTACCCCGAAGAACATACGAAAATATTCATTTTCAGCTAAATAAAAAACTCCCCAACGTAGGCGATGGGAAGTAGGTTTGAAAAAAGCGTACACAAATAGACCTTTTAAATTCAGACAAATTTAAAAAGATTACACTTTAATCCTTCTCCCATCCAGACTATAACTGTCGGTTTTGGATTCGCACCAAATCAGCTTTCGCTCACGGACTTTGAATTGCTTCATCACCGCCGATTGGGATTTTCACCCTACCCCGAAGGAAATTCTATTTAACTAGCACTAACGATAACATTATTTAATAATATTATCCACTAATACTTTTTCATACTCCTTAATTTAATGAATACCCATCTGAGATAGTATATGCGCCTTTTGATGTAAGACGTTATTTCCATGGCGTACATGTAAAAAATGAATGTCTAACTTACTTTTGAACGCTTGAACTGTTTGATAATATGTCTTACGCGCACCTTGAGTTTGCTCCTTCTCCTGATTTATGATAATTCCCTCACAATCGTAAATAATATGAACCGTTTTCATACCATTACTGTATGCCCACTCTAACGCGCGTAAACAGGCCATTAATTCAGCACCGATATTATGTAGTTTATTGAACTCCTCATCAAAAACATAGCCAAACGTTTTAAATAACGGCTCCGTCCTCATCGGTGCAAAACCAATGACTCCATACTTCCCACGACTATTTTTGTAACTGCCATCAATATAGATGACTACTTCTGTATTTTGTTTAGACTCTTTCTTTATTTTATTGGTAAACGTTTCTTTTGGTTTAGTTGATTTTAATGAATTCACAGAAGATATCTTATTGGTTTCTAGCCATTGATAGGCCGTTTTTTCACATGAAAACTTTTTTCCAATCGTCTTTTTCTTGCCTTTTACTCTATTTAGATATTCATGAAATGTGAGCACAATTCCCGAAAACTCTGGACCAAAGACGGCATATATAGACTTCTTCTCTACTGTCAATTAAAAACCCCCAACCTCAATAAAATACTAACAATCCATTTACCTATATTATATGACTTTAAACATGTCCATCATGCCTGGTTACAGCCAAATAGTTAAGTATTTACATTGAACAAACGCAAAAAAACAGCCAATCCATGGTAAAATACCGTGAACTGGCTGTTTGTTCTTACTTATTTGCTTCATATACTTTCAATAACTTACCTTTGATTGTCGTTTTCTTCATGTTTTTCAAGACTATCGGCCCTTTATTGTTTAGTATTTCTACGTAAGTAAATGTATCTGTAATTGTAATGATGCCGATATCCTCAGCTGTTACACCACTTATTTTGGCAATTGTTCCAACGAAATCTACAGCTCTCAGCTTCTTTTTCTTACCACCATTAAAATAGAGCTTCATGATTTGCTCGTTAAGCTTTTCACTTTTGGCCTTTTTCAATGCCGGTTCAATATCCATTTTCGCTTCAAAAGCTGCTTTCTTTTGCGAAGCCTCTTCTTCAGTTGGTGCTAATTTGTTAGGAATTTTAAAGCCAATATAGTCTTCAATTTCACTTAAAAAACGATCTTCAAATGGTGTTACAAGTGTGATGGCTTTCCCTTGCAGTCCTGCTCGTCCCGTTCTTCCCGTACGATGAACGTAACTTTCTTTCTCTAATGGCAAATCATAGTTGATGACATGCGTAATATTATCAATATCAATACCGCGAGCAGCTACATCTGTGGCAACCAGATAGCGGAAATCGCCTCTTTTAAAATCATTCATCACTTCAAGTCGTGCATCCTGTACCATTCCACCGTGAATTTTATCGCAGCTATAGCCAAAATTGATTAATTGCTCACACAATGTATCGACTCTATCCTTTGTGCGGCAAAAGATGATGCAGCTATCTGGATTTTCAACAATCGTGACGTTACGTAGCACAGATAGTTTTTGATCTTCTTCCACAACGTAAAGAGAGTGATCAATTTTATCAGTCGTCAATCCTGTTGCCTTTATCTCGACATCAGTCGGTGTTTTCATATACTTAAGCGCTAAATCTTTTACTTTTTCAGGCAATGTAGCTGAAAATAACATCGTCACACGATTTTGAGGTACTTGTTTAATAATAGATTCAACTTGCTCGATGAAGCCCATGTTCAGCATTTCGTCCGCCTCATCAATGACAAGATAACGAATTTTGTCTAAGACCAATGTGCCTCTTTCAATATGATCTAGCATGCGCCCTGGCGTACCAACAACGACATGTGTTTTTTGCTTTAGTTCTGTTTTTTGAATGGCAATTGGCTGTTTCCCATAAACCGCTGTTGCTTTAATGCGTTTGAATCTACCGATATTCGTAAAATCCTCTTTTACTTGAACAGCAAGTTCCCTTGTCGGTGTTAACACTAACGCTTGTGGTTTGTTTTCTAGCCAATCAACGGCTTCACAAATCGGTATCCCATAAGATGCCGTTTTCCCACTACCAGTTTGCGATTTTACAACAAGGTCCATTTTTTCTAATGCTAACGGAATGACCTTACTTTGAACTTCTGTTGGTTGTGTATATTCTAGTCGGTCCAGCGCCATTATGATGTCATTACTTAATGTATATTCCTTAAATCCATTTTTACTCATTACGAAGCCTCTTTTATATTCATTTTGTATCGAACTTGTTCCTAACACAGACTCCTATTATACATAGCACTGCAAATAATAACTACTCTCGAAGTTCTAATTACTAACAATGGGTAATTTTCAAAACAGTTATTTCCATTCTATTTATGTATATGAGCTTTCCGTAGACATATCGTAAGCCGCTACAAACACTACCTAGCAGTGTGGAAATATTAGTAACTACTATTATTATTTATTATCTATACATGTAAAGGCTTTTCGTGGAAACTATTATCAAGCATAATAAATAATACAGGACAAAAGCATGACCATTTCTTCAATCCATGCGTACCCTACTAAGATATGACGAAGATACAACTAAATCTTAAAGGAGTTCAATTATCCATGAAACATATCATTTTTGATTTTGATGGCACGCTAGCCGATTCTACACAAGTTTTTATGTCTACGTGGAATACGTTAGCGGATAAATATCAATATAAAAAGATAAAGCTTAATGAATTAGAATCGCTAAAAAAGTTATCCCTCACGGAGCGTAGTAAGTTATTTAACTTTCCGATGTATAAAATACCTATCATTATTCCTCAATTTTATCGGTTATTCCGTCAATCCATCAAGGAAATTCCCCTGATTGATGGTATGAAAGACTTGTTACAAGAACTTAAGATGAAGGGGCACACCATTACTATTATCTCTTCTAATGATCAAGAAAATATTTTAGAATTTTTAAAGTTGAACAAAATTGATACAGTTACAAATGTGATTTGCTCTAGTCATATTTTTGGCAAAGATAAAATCATTCATAAATACTTAAAAGATCAACAATTAAAGCCTTCTGAAGTGATATACGTTGGCGACGAACAACGTGATATTGTAGCTTGTAAGAAAGTCGGCGTCCCAATTATTTGGGTTAGCTGGGGGTACGATGCTATTGAAGTTGTGCGATCAGAAAAACCCGACTTCAAAGTGTACGCCCCTGCTGAAATTTTAGAGATTATTTAAATAAGAAGATTCCAGCAGCAGATAGCCTTCCCCTCTACTGTTGGAATCTTTTTTATGGTGTCTTCTTCAAAATTTCTTCATATCTCTCCGATGTCCTTACTTCCACCGTCAGAAAGTCTTTGCCGTAAATCGTCTTTATTAAAAAGGGAACATCGCTTGTATTTTGAAATCTGAAGTCCAATCCACCATACGAAACGGTTGCATCTCTTCCTTTAGGTACATAACCTATATCTAATGAATGGTGATGTCTTTCCACCATTTTGATAAATACCTGATCAACTGCGTTAAATAAGGTTGAGGACGTTTGACAAATCCCCCCCCCAATGCCCATCACTACTTTTTTATTGATGATTTCAGGCGCAGGTTGATAGCCGTTTGCCTCATCTCTCGGACCTACAACCGTATTAAAAGAGAATTGATCGCCACTGCCAACAATAACGTTATTAATAGCTTGTGCTGAAAGTTCTATGTTTTTATTTCTGCCAACATCTGCGGAGTTAAAATATGTTGTATAAGAAGCAACCACTACCTCTTCTAAGTGAGGAATGTCCTCAAAAGAATAACCGCTTTCTGTGACATACAAGGGCATTTCAACATTCCCGCCAGTTCCCGATACAGCGAGAATCTTCTCCACCAATTCACTTTCTTTTAAGAGAATCATTGGACTCCCTTTAATGATTTGTCCCTTTTCATCCATCCGATCTAGCACCATTCGCTGATCATAACCCGCTACTGTGCCAGTTCCTCTCGCTAGCTCTTTCGCTACTTGTTCAATTTTCTTTTTATACGTTTCAAAGTCCTCTCCATACCCTAAGTCTTGCGGGGATAACGTGTGTATGATTTCCAACGTATTTGGATCGACGATATTTACGACCTCTTGTGCATCTTCTTGTTCGTAGTTAACCGGCTTTTGTATTTCCTCAATTTGTTGTTCCAAGTCGGTTATTTTTTTCTCTAACGTTTGTTCTTTCTCTGATTTCTCCTGACATCCTGCCAATCCCATTGCACATATTAGCCAAAGTGTAGCTATCCATTTTTTCTTCACTTTCGAACACCTACCTCTAAGGTACTTCTTCAGACACATCTTATTCGTGTATACATAGTAGTGTGTTTATTTTCCTTCATTTTTATTTATGACTACCAACTTATTTACAAAATAAAACACGCTACAAAAGCTTAGATTCTCACTTTTGTAGCGTGTTAATTTTATAGATTGAGAGCTCTGTACATAAACGCCACGAATTGCGCGCGTGTCACTGGCTCATTTGGTCTGAAATTACCGTTGTCACCAAGTGCAATGCCGACATCTGCGAGTGCGGCAATATAGTCATAGCTCCAATGCGTTTTCGGAACGTCTTGGAAAGTACTTGTGCCACCTGGTGTGAGTCCAAATGCGAGGACAAGTATTTTCGCTAGTTGTGCTCGCGTTAGTGAATCACTTGGATTGAATGCACCGGTTGAACCGTCTATAACGCCTGCTTGCTGTAATCTTGTAATTGCCTCATAGTATGGATGACTCGTTGGCACATCACTAAACGATACGGCATCGCGTTTTGGTGTTAACTCGAAAGCACGGGCAAACATCACCGTAACGTGTTCGCGTTTGATTAGATCATTTGGTCGAAATGTGCCGTCTGGGTAGCCAGTAATAATGCCACGTTCCGCGATATCTTCAATCATGTCCTTTGCCCAGTTCGTTGAGATATCGCTGAATCGATAGCTTGGCGTTGGTTCTTCTGTTTTTTCAGGCTCTTCTGGCATTGGTGCTGGCTTTGTTGGCTCTATTGGTATTGGTGTTGGTTCTATTGGTATTGGTGTTGGTTCTATTGGTGCTGGTAGTTCTGGCTTTGGTGCTACTGGTGTTGGGCTTGGCTCCGGTGTCGGAACATAGCCACCGCCACCATTATCTGAACCGTTGCTCGTCTTATACTCAATTGATGCCACGTTTGAAATGCTTGAATTTCCCGCAGCATCACGATATTGCACATAGATCTTCTTTGGCCCAGCATTCCCTACTAAATCCCATTTTTTTGTGAGCGCTACTTCCTCCCACGCTGACCAAGTTAGCTCATCTGTAGAAAACCGCATTTCAGTGACTCCGCTTCCCCCGCCGTCAGATGAAGTCAGATTAAGTGTCACAGATTTGCTATTTGTAGTAGCCGAACCACTATTAATGACAATCGTTCCTGTGGGGGGAGTTCTATCAATTATGAATTGAATTTTTGTTACATTGCCTGCCGCATCCGTTACGACCAATGTGTAGCTTCCATCCTGGTCAATTTCCGTTCCGCTGACAAAAGTTTTTCCATTTAACGTCGCCGTTCCTTTATTGAATCCGACAGTTACCTTGTTCTTGTGAACTCCGCCATCAGACACTCCTGTTACACTTGGGGCTGTCTGATCAATCATGAAGTTTACCGTCGTTACATTACCTACCGCATCTGTAACGACAAGCTCATAGTCTCCATCCTGGTCAATCTCCGTACCACTGATAAAAGTTGCCCCATTCAACGTCGCTGTTCCTTCGTTGAAGATAGGCGTTACCTTCGCTTTGTATACCTTTCCAGCAGATACTCCAGTAATAATTGGGGCTTTTGTGTCAACTTCAAAACTAACTGTCGTACTATTACCTGCCATATCGATTACGACCAACATGTAGCTTCCATCCTGGTCAATTTCCGTTCCACTGTAAAAAGTTGTTCCATTCAACGTCGCCGTTCCTTCATTGAATCCGACAGTTACCTTGTTCTTGTAAACCCCACCATCAGACACTCCTGTTACACTTGGTGCTGTCTTATCAATCATGAAGTTTACCGTCGTTACATTGCCTGCCTGATTAGTTACAACGAGCGTATAGATGCCATCTTGTGTAACGACTGTACCGCTAGTAAAGGCCGCTCCATTCAACGTTGCTGTTCCTTCGTTAAAAGTGATCGTAACAGCTTCCTTGTAATACCCATTGTTCACAACCCCTGTCACTGTAGGGGCTACCTTATCGATTTCGAAATTAACCGTTGTTATATTTCCGGCTGCATCGGTTACGACCAGAGTAAACACACCATCTAGAGTAACCTGTGCACCACTACTAAAAGCAGCTCCGTTTAAGGTCGCTGTTCCTTCGTTAAAGGTAATCGTTTTGTTCGTGTTGTATATTCCACCGTTCGTTACTCCCGACACGCTAGGTGACACCGTATCAATCTTGAAGCTCACCGTCGAACTATTGCCTGCTGGATCAGTGACGATCAGCGTATACGATCCATCTTGTGTAATAGTTGTACCACTAGTATAAGGATTGCCATTGAGCAATCCGCTGCCTTCGTTAAATTGAGGTGTAACTGTACTGTTATATTCTTTGTTATTCAATACATTCGTAATAACAGGAGCTGTGCTATCTAATGTAATCGTACTGCTAATAGTTGAACTGCTCGAATTACCGACTTTATCTCTATATTGTACATATACGGTCTTTGCTCCCTCGCCAGCCGGAAGGACCCATGATCTCCCGTTCAAGTCAGCGATGTTGAACCAACTGGTCTGCCAAGTGCCGTTGGTATTGGATAGGCGTGCCTGCTCAACTCCTGAGCCGCTTCCATCCGAATAGGTTCCCTTCAATGTGACTAAACCCGAATTCGTCCATATGGCACCATCATTAATAGTCAGTGTACCTGTTGGAGCTGTCTGATCCAATAGAATGGTTTGAGAAGAATTAGCTGAGATCCCATTATTGGAATCCCTTAACTGCATATAGATGGTCTTCGATCCATCTCCTCCACTTAGACTGAATGTTGCTGTATTACTGAAAGGCAACCAAGATGCCATCGATAAATTAGCAGCGCTATCCGCAAATCTCATATGGGTAACACTATCACCTGCGTCAGGATCTGAGCCCGTTACGGATAGATTGACTATGCTGTTGCTTGTAGCTGCTCCTTCAGCAATCGTGAAAGAACCCGTAGGAGGATTATTGACAGGTCCAGTCGCATAAGTAACGACCAGTTTCGGACGAAATGCAGCATTCGAAGCTTCTAGGGAGTACAATAAAAATCTCCCACTATCCGCATCAGCTTCATTCCCGTTAAGTGTAAAGGTTATCATGCAATCAGAACCATCTGTAAAGGCATCGACAGCACTCTTCACATTAAGCGTAATTGTCTGATCCTGAAGATAAGTACCCATCGGCACCTCAGCAGTGCTCTTCGCAGTGAATTTATCTGCATAGGGGCTATTCGTATCTACAGAGGGGAAAGTACCAGTGAAACTATGGTCCAATGAATTCGCAACAGAGCCCCTAAGTTCCATATACAAAGTATGGTTAGGAACTCTGAGAACAGTAGCAACCGTCAGAACCAGCTCTGCTGACACAATAGTCCCCTCTGGCGCCCCTAGATTGAAAGATACGCCCGTTCTGTTCCGAACATTGACGAAGCCGTCATTATTGCTCATGCCGACATAAAGATAACCACCACCGTAATTATCATAAATACCGTTATATTCCGCTTGGCCATTTAATTCCATCGTATCCGCGGTGGCTGTATAGGTTTTTGTTACTGTACCTCCTGCAGCCTGTGGTGCAAAATCAGGTACTATAACAGATAATAATAGAATTATAACCACTAATCCTGCACATTTATTTTTCTTCATTCATTAGCCCTCCTTGAAGGTTGCTATTAATATCCATTCAACAACTCTAGTATCCTGCGTACAGCATTTCCTGCTACTTCAACTAACAGCATCTAGTGAGTAAGTTCCTACTTAACATCTAAGTTTGTATTCTATCAACACCTCTAACAAAATCTAGAGTCGCCTTTTTGAAAGCCCCTTCCTTGTATATTTAGATACTTATCTTTTCTAAGCGCCCCAACTCCACTTTAGTTTGGGAACTGATTATGCAATACTGACGAATGTTAATGGTACGCATATTTATTTTCAAAAAATAAGTAACTTCCCAAAGTAAGACACTCATTTGCATCATTCTTTTTTAGCATAAAAAGCAAAGGTTAAATTTAGGTTAAAAAAAATTATATTTTTAAAAATGAGAAAAAAGGACTACTCCTCAAAATAATTGCTATGTTCAAGATTTAATAGAAAGAAACAGGCATCTAGAAACTGATATTTCAGCTTCTAGATGCCCTATTATTTATTACTATATTAATTGATCCAATATCTTTGTAGTGTTGACGAGTATTTTCGCTGCCTGTGCTCGTGTGATAGGCTTACCTGGCACGAAGTTTCCTTCCGAACCGTCAGCGACGCCAAGCTCATGCAACATGAAAATTGCTTCTTTTGTTTCTTCATCGGACTTGTCGATGTCTCCAAATGGAGCGATTTACGTTTGACTCCTAGAGAATTATTTCAACTGTCTCCAAAAAAGTTGTACGACAAGCAAGGTACCTACCAAATTACTGACACTGCAAGGAAATGAAATATATGATCTTTTAGCCAAAGGGATTACGAATAGTGAAATCGCAGAACAACTGGATCTTTCAGAAGGCACCGTGCGCGTATACTTATCAACTATTTATAGTAAGCTTGGTGGCAATACACGAGTAAAAGCAATTCTTCTTAAAGAAGCAATAAAAAATGGCTGTTCCCTATTAGTTGGAACAGCCATTTTCTTAATTATTTTGAAATAAACATTTGTGTCCAATAGTTACCATTTGCTACATAACCTACACCAATATGCGTAAAGTTTTTGCTCATGATGTTGGCTTTATGCCCTTCACTGTTCATCCATGCTTTCATAACTTCAGCTGCTGTTTTTTGACCTTTTGCAATGTTTTCACCAGCTGATTTATATGAAATACCAAAGTTCTTCATCATTGTAAATGGTGAACCGTATGTCGGACTCGTATGGTTGAAATAGTTTTTGTCACGCATATCCTGAGATTTGTACTTCGCGACTCTTGAAAGCTCCCAATCTTCTTTCAATGCTGGTAGACCTGCTTTTGCTCTTTCAACATTGACAAGTTTAATGACCTCTTGTTCTACACTTACTTGTTCATTTGTAGGAACATTAATAGTTTGACCTGGGTAGATCAAATTTGGATTTGAAAGCTGTGGATTTAAATCGATTAACTCCTGTACACCTGTTTGCGTCTTAACGGCAATTTTCCAAAGTGTATCTCCTGAAGCTACTGTATATGAACCTGCTGCCATCGCAGTCATTGGTACTACTAAAGATAAAGATAAAACTGAGGCCATCGCCACTTTTTTAATATTTTTAAACATCTAACCATTCCTTTCGACTTGTCTACAACCATAGTAAATAGTTTTCTATAATAATTCATCCCTAAATATTTGGTAGGATTTTTACAGTTTTATTACGCTGGAAACACTAAGGTTGAAGATTACCGCGGTAGAGGTATTCTTGCAATTTCCTTTAGTAACAAGCTTGAAATATAGTTGTAATAGGAATATATTACTATTATATTTTCTGGTTTATTAAATAAAAAAATATCACCCTCAACGAAAGAGAGTGATATTTTTTCTATATAACTTGTAAACTAAGCCAATATAAATCCAATCATATAATAAAATAGCTACACTAATTATCGTAATCAGGTTTGTTTTGAAATAAAGATAAAAAGCAATCGAAGCGCATAATGTCCCTAGCATTTTAAAGATTGCGATGGCTAGCGACTGGCCTTTCAAATTCCCTCGATAAAGCAACAAAGAGATAAACAGACCTGACATCATTAGGTTTTGTGCAAAAGCTGTATATTTCCCTTCAATATCATTAAAATCCTGTGTGATCGTCAGTATTATAAGAAAGCTAACACCTAGTGTTATGAAAAAACTTGCATAAAATAGCTTATTAGAAAGGTACTTTTTAAAGTCTTTTCGACCATATATTAAATATTGCATAAGTATAATAATATCCAAGGCAAACCAAATCATCGTGATTTTCTGTTGTAAATCATTTTGTGGATGAATGAAGGCAAAAATGAATTCCCATGAAATATTTGCACAAATCGCGACCATCGGCATGCCATACGCTTTATCTCGAAATCCCCGAAATATAATGAGTATGTAAGTCACAATCCAAAATAGAGCCATCCCTAATTGCAACACAAAAAACCAATTAATATGACTTGTCAAATACACCATCCTTTTGATTAATGAAAACCCCTACTCGCTTCTGTTACTATATGAGCAGATAGGTGTCCTCTATTCATTTAGGTCAGCCTATACATATGCAAATATTTACTATATATTAAGGGAAGGTGATGAGATGAAAACAAAAATTTATGTAGACAACGAGAAATTCATCGCAGGGACTACCCTCAAAGATGAAACAGAATTTGAAAACAACAACATGGCGCTCCACATATGCGAGAGCACCGACAATGTTCTAGAGAACCGTCAGAAATTAGCTGCTGCCTTGCACTGTGATGTAGATCATTTTGTCTGTACTCAGCAAACGCATAGCGCGAATTTTCATAAGGTAACACTTGATGACAAAGGTCGAGGTGCCGACAGTCCGGATACTGCTATTATGGATACCGACGCTCTCTACACGTATGAACCAAATTTGTTATTATGCAGCTTTACAGCAGATTGTGTACCAGTTATTTTTTATAATGAAGCGAATGGTCTTATCGGCGTCGTTCATTCTGGCTGGCAAGGTACCGTCAAAGAAATCACTTTGAAATTATTTAAGCACTTAGTAGAAGTGGAACAATGTAATCCTCGTGATTTTCACGTTCAGATTGGTATGGCACTAAGTCAGGAGAAATTCGAAGTCGATGCAGATGTGTATATGAAATTTAAAGATCTGGGCTACGCCGATGATTTTATGTATGTTAATGAAGAAACTGGGAAGTACCACATTGACAATCAGCTTACGGTGAAAAAACAATGTGAGTTAGCAGGTATTCCATCTCAGCAAATTTCGGTAGACACAACATGTACGTTTGTAAGCCCGAACTGCTTCTCTTTCCGTGAAGATAAACAAAGTGGTCGACATTTGAGTTTTATTATGAGGAAAGAAGATTAACCAATTTGGTTTTATAAGCGAAAAGCACATCAACGACTACAGTTGATGTGCTTTTTGCTTGGAACGACAATCGTAGAAATTTTACAGGCATTTTATCTACGCCATAGCTCCCTTTATTTCATTCCACTCGTTTGAGTGCGAGAAACAGATTCTCCTGTGCTAGTATTTATTATATAGAGTATGCGCACAAAGAAATGAGCCATTCTTGCACTCATTTCTTCCTGTACCATAGTGTCTACTCACATGGATAAGCGTGATCTCCATTCCATCACTGCTTCAATGCTTGATAATCCGTAGACGTTCCAATATTCCAAATCGTAGGATTCCTTTTCCAGTATCATTTTGTCCTGTTGTATCACGGTCATAATAGCTGCTAGTTATGCTTCCAACAAAACTCCGACCAATCCTCCTTCATTAATAGAACCATACACACTGCCAGTGGCGTAGATAAAGGAGTTAGAAATTACACCTATCTATAAACAATTTTTTGAAAGGCGAAATAGTAATAGGGAAATTTCTATGTAGAGTTATTTTGATAAAAATTCGATTTACGAAATACTATATTCAAAGCTGTAATAGCAAAAATCTTTGAGAAAGCAGCCTTGCAAAAAGATTGTTGCTAGTCAATTAACTAGATTGTTGAAGAAATGTTTTATTGAATATGGAATTCTCACCAATTCTATTATCATCCGACAGAAGAGTTCTACTTCAAGATGTGTGAAATGTTGTGCCAGTAGATGTCGATGAGTTTCGAGAAATGATAACGAGTAGCTTATTATGTTCTTACAAATTCAATCATTGTATTTTTTTGAATAACACTTTCTTTAAATCTTCTATTTATCACATTTTGCATTGAATGATTATCTACATTTGCAAAAAAAGTAACATACATATTATCCTTTATAGCTTTTTTTACTAATTCTGCGTAAAGCAACATACCTCCAGGACGTGTGGTAGCTGTTCGTTTCACATAGCTATGTGGCGAAAGGAGCATGTTTTGTGCAACTTGCTCACATAAACACCAACCCATTAGTTCCTCTTCATCAAATAAAGCAAAACTATAATCTTCCGCGATGACACCTAAATTTCTGACAAATGGTAAAACAGATTCATCCAAATGCTTAGTTTGCCGCACCGCGTTTTGGAAAATTTCATTAACACGACTATTCCAAGGTACAATGGATAAGTTGTCAGGTTTTTTTAAGGTATGTACCCAATCGCTTTGTTTCATTTTTTTGAGATCCACTATATATTTATTGAGGATTTGTGGATTTTTACGCCAACCTTTATTTGAGAATAGATGGACAATCTGATCACCTTCACCCTTCATCGTAATAGTGATTTTTGTGATGGAGATCCCCTCTGCATGAAAGTGACTTTCTGCATGATCGAAGAGTTTTTCCACAACATGCGCATCATTAGCGACTACTTGTGTAATGGTAGCTGTTTTGAATGCATAATCTACATCTGCTAATAGAATGCCTACTGGTAGTTCGTGCTCAATCAGGCCAATGCCCCATAAAGTTGGATCCATCGATTGCAATCGGTCAAAATGATTAGGGTTTAGGAAAGCCTGAAATAGAAAATAATTGGTTGCCGTAAGATTCATTAATGCCAATTCGCTTCACCTCTAAATAAAGCAGCCTAATCAGAATGGACTAAGCTGCTCTTTTAATTTTTATGCACGCTCAAATGAGCCTGTTGCTGGATTAAAAATAAGACTCGCAAATTGCTGGTTTTGGTAGCTTTTGTTTGCTGAGAATTTCCAACTATCAGTAGTGCTAGTTAATGGAAATCCAGGTGTTACAACTGTTTCTGTACCTCTTGTTGCCTCGATAAAGTAGTAATACATTGTGTTTGCTGTTACTGATTTATCCACATACTTTACTACACCAGGTTGTATATTTGATTGTAGTGTAGTTGCGCCAGTGAGCGTATTTGTTGTATTGCGTTTTATTGTATACGTAATCGTGCCACTTGAAAGGCTGTCTGTCCAAGTGATTTGATTTTCAACACCTCCCGTATAATTAATATCTTTGTCCGCAGATGTTCCTTGTACATTTGTTGCAGCTAATAATGCGCTATTCTCGTCTTATCCCTTTTCTATCTCTCTAGGTTTTATCACGAGCCTTCACCGGGCAGGCGGCTTTCACCGCACACGGCGATCCGTCAGCGATAGATCTTCAAAGGTTATTTCCCTACTGGTAGTGTAAAATATGAAGATTAAAATTAGGTTTAAAAAAATAAAAACCAATCACTATTAAATGATTGACCCTATGAAATTTTAAGCTTAAATTTTTGGGAAATAAGCCTTTATAAGAATATCCATCACTGACTGGGTTCCTTCGCTCCCGCTAGTTTTCTCCTTCTCACATGTTACCATGCAAGTCCAAACGGCTAGCGATCGTCACTACTACGAACCCGCTGCCATCTAATAGGTATCATGGGTTCTATCAACCTCCACCTACTAGACTTCAAACGTTCCATCATGCTGTTCCCTTATTTTAACGACCTTAGGCTTCCACTATACAGTATGCACATCATCCGTTTAACAGTTCCTAATTGTTCGGATGCTCGTATGATGATTGCACATCATAGAAACAACGGTGAACTCCTAGCTATTTCGCACCGTTCTTTGATACATACAGCCTACATGGATTCGTCATCCTAGCCATAGTCATTTTTTAAAGAGCCCCGCCTCGGCACAACCCGAGTACGACTTCACCTGACTTCACCCCTTTGAGTTAATAGACTCTCACTGGATGCAGGAGGATTAGGCTCGTGAGTTAACGGAACTGTTTCCCACGCATCAGCATTTCACTGATGATTACAAGCACGATAGTTAGAAAACATCCCGTAGAGCCCAACTATATACAGTTAGATTTAAGGTATATTTCCCACTTATTTCACTAGTAAACTAGTTTATAAAGTAACGTTTCGTTTAATTTTATTGAGGAGTAACCGCTATTGTTGGAACGCTTATAGCTGGTCCTGAGTAATTACCTGTCCCTGTCGCTACGACTTGGATGAATTTACCTGTATCAGCTGCTACTGGAGTATACGTGTCGCTTGTTTCTCCAGTAATATCTGTGTATGCGCCAGTTGTCGTATTTGCGATTTGCCATTGATAAGTTACTGTTGCTCCTGCTGGTGTTATTGCACCTGCTGTTAACGTTTGTCCTACTTGTGGTATGCCTTTAATAGTACCAATTGCTGTTACTGGTATTGCTGTAATCTCTCCAGTAGTTACTACTGTATTTACAGGGGCTGTGTAGTTGGATGCATCTGCTCCACCTAGTGTGTACACTACAGTAATTGTTTTATTTGTTCCTACATTCGCATCGTCGTATGTCGCTACCGCTGATACCGTTACATCATCTCCAGCCGCTACTCCGCTTAATAATCCATGAGTTACTGTTGCTGCTGTAGTTCCATCATATTCTTTTTTGACTACTGTTGGTGTTGTTACACTTAAAGTTTTTGGTGTAATGTCAGCGGTACCTGTAGTTGATGCAGGGGCTGTATATTTTGATGCATCTGTTCCAGATAACGAATATGTTACTTCTACGGTTTTACCAGTTCCAGCTTTTGCATTATCAAATGTTCCTCCCGCACTAACTACTACATCATCACCAGAAGCGATACCTGTTACTGTTCCAGGTGTTACTGTTGCTTCTGTTGTGCCATCATATATTTTGCTTGCTACTGTTGGTACTGTTACACTTAAAACTTTTTGTGTAACCGTGTAAGTTGCAGTGGCTGTTTTCGATCCATCTGCTGTTGTCGCAGTTATCGTCGCGTTCCCTACACCAATCGCTGTCACTTTCCCTTGGCTATCTACCGTTGCTACGTTCTTATCTGAGGAAGTCCATGCCACATTTTTATTCGTCGCATTAGTTGGGGTTACGGTTGCAGTTAGTGTCTTTGAATCACCCACATGGAGAATTCCACTCGTCTCATCCAATGTAATACCTGTCACTGGAATGACTACCTCAATCGTTGCCGTAGCTAATTTTGCTCCATCTACTGTTTTTACTGTGATGGTTGCGTTCCCTACACCAATCGCTGTCACTTTCCCTTGGTTATCTACCGTTGCTACATTCTTATCTGAGGAAGTCCATGTCACATTTTTATTTGTTGCAGTTACTGGTAAGATTGATGCCGTCAATTGTGCCGTTTCCCCTTGAATGATTGTTGCCGTTGTAGTATTCAGTGTGATGCCTGTTACTGAAATCGCACTCGGCGAAGATGGTGCTGGATCAGGTGTTGGTCTATACTCTGAATCTGATGAAATAGCTTCCTTAAATTTTGCCGCAACCCATTTATTTTCGTTCTTATTAAATTTAAATTCATATTCGACATTGCGAATCTTTACTTTAAACGACTCTTTTGGAATGGCTTCTTCTGAAACAAAGGTGATTTTGACAGCATCCCCATCCATATACATCCTCGCAATCACAGCCGATGTCACAAGTTCAACTTCCTTATCGGTTGAAAAAATTTCCGCTAACCCTTCTATTGACATTGTAAATGTTAAATTGGGTGAAGGTGCTGGTTTTGGCTGTGTTTCTATTGGTGGGTTCGGGTCTGTCTTCGGTTTCTCTTGTTCTTTCTCTTTTCCTTGCTCTTTCTCGTTTGCCGTTGGTTGGATGGCTGCCTCTGTTCGCACGACAAAGACCGCCAGTTGCCCACGTGTCACATACGATGTGCCATCAAATTGGGTCGCTGTTCTCCCTGTTGTAATCCCATTTGTATAAAGTGCAAAAATATAATCCCTATATTCTTGA
Source organism: Lysinibacillus sp. NPDC096418 (assembly GCF_044762775.1). NCBI lineage: Bacteria > Bacillati > Bacillota > Bacilli > Caryophanales > Bacillaceae > Lysinibacillus > Lysinibacillus sp. NPDC096418. Next base: position 46,101 of record NZ_JBIWEY010000016.1, on the reverse strand, counting down.
TGCACATCCTTCAACGGCATCGTTGCGCCTTCTGGTGCTTGTAAATCAAATGCTTTCACCAGGATTTTCGCTAGATGATTGCGCTGAAGTGGCTCATTCGTGCGGAATGTATGATCCTCATAGCCATTAATAATGCCCGCTTGTACTAAGGCAGCAATCGCCCCAAAATAGGGATTGCTGGGCAACACATCGGTAAATCCTGGATCCACTACATTCTGTGTATCCAACCCTAATATACCAGCCAAAATTTTTGCTAGTTGTCCACGTGTAACCGCTACATTAGGCTTAAAGGTTTGATCTACATACCCCGTCACAATGCCTCGTTCAGCTAATACATGCACTGCGTCATAGTAATAGGCGGATTTGGGGACATCTGGAAAGGTAGTTGCCTGTGCGTCTATAGGTGCAAAAATAGGAACAGAACTGACCGCTAATGTGACACCTACTGTTGCTTTTACAAATTTATTTTTGATGCTCATTTTCGATTCTCCTTTTCTCTTAATTTTTCAATAACGGAATATTCAGATAACTAATCCACTATAGACCACAAAGGTTAAAATTAGGTTAAAAAATTAAAACTTTTTTATTTTTTTGTTACTACACAATTTAGGAAAATTATGTAGTAATCAATAATAATAAAATAGGGTATTCATAGCCTCTTGCTACGAATACCCTTTAAAAATACAATCAATATTCCTCTAGTTAACATCCTATCATCTGTAAAGCTTTCTTTTTCGTATGCATCTACTCTTTACTTATTTAGTTTCAAAAGCGACGCATCTTCCACTAGAGTTGCTGTATTGAATAGAAACAGTACATCTTTAATGCCATTCTCATTCATATAATCAGTAATGCTGCCATTATAGTAACGAAGATCAATTACATGAATTTCTGATACATGTTTTGTGAGGAACGGCAGTAGACTATGTGCATACGAGTCTTTAATGACTAGTAGCTTATCTTGTTCAATTTGATCCGGGTCAAGCGCAGTTGTTAGTTTCATAAGTGCATGAACCCCACCTAGAAAGTATGAATACTGATCCTTCTTCGCCAAAAAACTTTCATCATACATACCTGACACAGTTTGATCCGAATCAGCGATGTACATTTCTGTAGGTGGCGGATTACGAGGTATGTAGGTTTCAATCGTATCCGGCGTTAAACCCGTAAACTGACTTCTTGTATGATAGCTCCCTAGAAATGACTCGCTAACAGTTTTAATCGAAAAATCTTTCTGTGAAAGTGGCTGCCATCCTCGCTGTTCTGCATAAGCAACATAGGCCAGATAGGCGCCGTATGTCGTCCAATGATGGTCGGTGCGATAATAAATCGATTCCGATGCATGGGGTGAGAGAACATCTAAGCCATCAATGAAGGTGATTCCATCATCTATTTGATGACCGATAAAACGATTAACATCTCTTTGAGGATACGACGGTGCCAACCAAGGTAATCGTTCTGGATAGATACCAATTGATGTGGGTGCAAGCATGAATGTCATTTTGACAGTTGGAAACTTGCTTGCAAATCGGTTTACCGAATCTGTATATAGCTGAACCTTGGTATAGTCAGGCTCTAAAAACTTTTCAAATAAATAGCCATCTTTGCCGTGATAGATTCCGTTATTTTCTTGTTGCAAACGGGCTTGTTCTGACGTTGATTTGACCCAAAGCCACTTGTCTCGAAACGGAAAGTGATCTGTGATGAAACTCTCAGCCTCTTCGGCAAATTTCTTGGACATCAAGTTATCCCAAGTTAGTTGTGGCGCTGCTTGTAAATACCTGTTCTCTAGTTCGGAGAAACGTTGATGAGGCAAAATGAAAAAGAGTATAGCGATTAGAAACGTTGTACAGACAAATCCAACTGCTATTAATCGCTCTGATATGTGCTTCATAAAGTTCTACCTCCCTAAAAACGAAAATATAAAAATGGATTAAATGTGGCATCTACTAAATAGGCAACAGAAAGTAAATAGAGAAAGCCATACCAAGCAAAATGAGCAATCGTTAATTCACTCGATTTTGACCACTTTTTTATAGGTACAGAAGCTATGATCAATACTAACAGTAAAACTGCGTTTGTATAAAAGAAGTACATTGTTTCGTTGTCCCAAAGCGCTTGACCATTGAATCCCCACATGGCACCCAAATAACCAACAATTAATGAAGGCTCGTCAAAAGCAAATAGCACCCATCCAATAAGAATGAGGATGATTGCATAAAGATGTCTGATCCAGCGTGGTGCACGTTGTAGTAATGCTAACCCCCACCATTTTTCAAAAATAAGAATGACACCAAAATACAATCCCCATAATATAAAGTTCCAGTTAGCACCATGCCAAAATCCTGTCAGCATCCAAACAATCAAAATATTTCGAGTTTGAATGGCTAGACCTCTGCGATTACCACCAAGTGGAATGTAAACATATTCACGAAACCAGCTGCTAAGTGAGATATGCCACCTCCTCCAAAAGTCAGTAATGCTCTGCGCAATATATGGCTTATTGAAATTCTCATTAAACCTAAAGCCAAACATGAGTCCAAGACCAATAGCCATATCAGAATAACCACTAAAATCAAAATAGATTTGGAAAGCAAATGCAATGATGCCAAGCCAGGCCGTTAACACAGACATCGAATCAGGACTCGTACTTGAAATTGTATCCCATAGCAAGCCGATATTATTGGCAAGTAGCACCTTCTTAGCGAGTCCAATTGTAAACCTACGAACCCCTTCTGCGAACATCTTTATATTTTCAGATCGGTGTTTTAGCTGGTCTGCAATCGAGCTATATTTCACAATCGGCCCTGCCACTAATTGTGGAAACAAGGCGATATATGTGCCGAAGTCAATCCAATTGCGCTGTGCTTTCGCTGTTCCTCTATAGACGTCAATAATATAAGACATTGATTGGAACGTGTAAAAGGATATTCCGATAGGCAATGGAAGTTCGGTCAAAGGAATATTCGTCCCGATTAGCGCATTTACATTCTGAATTAGAAAATCAGCATATTTAAAATAAGATAACAGCATGAGGTTCACGATAATTGAACATGCTACAATGCCCTTACGTTTTACCGAAGTCATATTCGGTTTATCGAGAAGTAATCCGAAACAATAATCCGTCAGTGTAGACACTAACATAATAACAATGTAAACCGGCTCGCCCCACGCATAAAAGATAAGACTCATGATAAATAAAATAAGATTTCTAATACTTCTTGGCGAACAATAATAAAGCGTTAAAACTGCCGGCAAGAACAAGAATAGGAAAAGAAGGCTACTAAATACCATAGCCGTCTATTTTTTTTCGAAGAAACTATCGTAAACTTTTACAAGCTCATCTGCACTTTCGGAAATAACTAATAACACATAATTACCTTTTACAATTATTTTATGATTTTTTGCATTTTCGTATTGATCTGGAAGATAATGCTCGAATGGCTTCATGACATTTTCTACTCTTACTTTTACAGCTGCTTCAACGTCAGCGACATCATTTGCATCCTTCACTTTAAAAATTGCAATTTCATTTGATTTTGTGTTCATCATTGGTATGCGAACCGAGAAATCTTCAAGCTTTGCAGGATCGATATTGTACATACCCTCCATTTCCTCTGGCGATAATTCCATTAGAGATGGCTGCTCGACTTCTGTCACCATTTGCTCAGCCATTTCTTTTGCAGATTTACTTGCTTCAATGTTCGTGGTCTTATCATCTGTGGAAGTCTTACCTCCAGAACATGCCGAAACTACCATCGCCAACACCATCGTTAGCACGATTACTATCATTTTTTTCATATTAAAATCTCCTTTTTACTATTTTTTTGATTACAAAGTGATTAGACGTAAGCAGTCTACAAACGTTACGTAAAATAAAATATTTTTAATACTTAATTTTTTTGGCGTGTGGAAATAGTATGCATCATCTGCGATTTAGCATACTTGGATCGATCTAAAAATTGAGAAAAGCTCTCAGACACATTGATTTGTCTAAGAGCTCTCGATACTTACATCATTATGATTCTTTTTATCTTATGCAACATGTATTTTGACCATCGTAAAACGCGCAATTGGCTGAATTACTAAACTTTCAGCAATTAAGACCATTAAAAGTTTCTTGGCTAATCCGAAAAGAAGTTACTAAAAATATCTGTGCTAAAATTAATTCTTAAAATATCACCATTAAGCGTCATAACAACAGACATACCAAATACAGTGAAAAGAATACGGAATAATTTTTTTGCATTAAAGCAATCTGAGGAACTGTAAATTTAAAAACCAATTTTTTGATTTCTCAGGTAAGAGGACCCTTCTTTACATCCTATTAATCATTGTTGAATTCAGCGATAGCCGTTTGCGCTAATTTTGAAATGGTCATATCGTCCATTGGTGGATTGTGAAGACCAGCTCTTACATCACGATAATATCTTTGCAATGGATTGGATAATTGAAGACTTTTTGCACCAACTAATCGCATAGCTTTATCAACAATTTTGATAGCAGAATTTGTGACAATATGTTTTGCTACACCAAGTTCGTTCGTCAATAGTGGTCGACGTGACTCATCATCATAAGCTTCTGCGACACTATATAAAAAGTGTCTCGCTTTCAGTAATTCGATGTCAATTTCTCCGATTAATCGTTGGACATTTGGCAATTGACTGATAGGCCCATTTAAACTATTTGGAGAATGCTGTGTAGCAAACTGCACGGCATAGTCACGAGCTGCTTGCGCAATGCCTAAATAACAAGCCGGAATGTGAAGAATCCAGCCATTTATACTGTCACCGCGTGGGCCGGCATTGAGCTCTACTAAGTTTTCTTCGGTTACTTCGACATTTTCTAAGACAAGATCATGGCTGGCTGTGCCCCTCATAGCGATTACGTCCCAGTTTTCTTGAATAGAGACGCCAGACGCATTTTTATCGATTAGGAATACGCCGATGCTTTCTTTTTCCTCTACCCAAGCAGTGATGAGGATATGCGTTAAGGCTGGGGACATGGTTGCATAGCTTTTTGTTCCAGAAATTACCCATTTACCATCTTTTTTCACCGCAGATGTACCCGGACGACCGCCTCGTGTGGGACTACCCGTTTGAATTTCACTCGCAACCCTATTCACTAAAGCACCATTCAACACTTCTTCGGCAAACATACTTAGCGTCGTTTCGTCCCAAAGTTTTTTCTCGTACAATTCAGCGACAACGCCTTGGTGCCAGCCAATGGATAAGCCTGTCGTACCATCGAAACTAGCAATGGTTTCTTGTAGGAAGATCATTTCTGTCACGCTAATTCCTTCACCACCATATGACTTAGGCAATGTCAGTTTTGTGTAGCCGATGTTCACTAGTGCTTGAATATTTTCACTTGGAAACTTGGCCTCTTCATCAATTTCTCTTGAATGACTTTTAAAGGACTCTTCCAGTGGCAACAGCTTTTCTAACCATTCACGCTGCGTTTTTGTTTTAATAAATAATGTTTTCGACACAGTAACACTTCCTTAATCGATTGATTTATGAACACGATACATTGGCATTATCAATGAAAACCCTGTCTGAGTTTCAACTCGAATCTGTTGGCTATAAACGTAAGTAAGGCACCGAGCATCCAATAGATCAATGCAGCTCCCACAAAAGCTTCGAGGTATCTGTAACTTAAAGCCCCCACCATTTTCGCTTGTCCAAGAATATCGACAACTGTGATCAAATAAGCAAGTGAAAGTGCTTTAATGATGACCAGTAAAGAATTCAAAATATCGGGAAAAGCTTCAACTAATGCTTGTGGTACAATCACTCTTCTAAAAGTCTGCCAAAAGCTAAATCCTAATGATTGGGCAGCCTCGATTTGTCCTTTTTCTATCGATAAAATAGATCCTCGGAGTATTTCCGATTGGAATACCGAATAGCTAATAGAAAACGTGATAATGACCGTTACAATAGGATTCAAGGTATTCGCATCAAATGCAATCCCTAAAATACCTGCAAAAAAAGTAAAAATTTCTGGTAGCGCATAATACATTAAATATAATAAAACAACATTTGGTGTTCCTCTTAAAAAAGATTGTAGCACCTTTACAATCAGAGACAGTAAAGGTACTTTATATTGTTGGATTAAAGCGATCACAGCCCCCATAAGTAGGGATAAGAGAAGGATAAAAATTGCTAAAACAAGTGTTTTAGGAACAACGGTAGCTATTTCTATGATGCTTTCTAGCAGAACCTTAAAATCAAACAAAAAATATCCCTCCTTTAATCTACATTAGATTTAATATTTCTTTTTCCGAACTTATGGAATAGCTGAAAACCTTCTGACTTTAAAGCTCTTTTCTTTTCGATTTTCCCTAAATATGTACGATTCTCGCATAATTTAATGAATCTGTCTGACGCTAAGCACACTAACCAATAAATAATCGCAATCGTTAAGTAAACTTCCACCTTGTTTTCACCGTACGAATTAGCCAGTATTAAATTGGCTTTTCCCATAATATCGACAATCCCAATTGTAAACACTAAGGAAGTATCATGAATGAGATAGATTACGGCATTTCCGAGCCCCGGCAATGCTATTGGCGTCATCTGTGGCACAATAATCTTCCGAAATTTTGCGAAAGGTGTATAGCCTAAACTATCCGCAGCTTCATGTTGTCCCTTCTCTACAGATAAATACGCAGGCCTTAGAATTTCTGATAGATATGCCCCATTAAAGATAATGAGTGTGATAATGGCTGACACGATTGCCCCAAAATCATTTAAATTCAGATTTAAAAGAGAAAAGAATACAGGTAAGCCGTAATACACTAAAAATAGCAGCAATAGAATTGGAATACTCCGCATGAAAGAAATGTAAGCTTCCAAAATGGGTGATAAAAACTTAATTCTTTTTATTCTTAGCCCGGTTATGACAATACTAAGCAGTAACCCTAATATGCCTGATGCTAGTATGATGACTAAAGTGATGGGCAACGTACTAATTAATTTTGGGAAAACTTCGATCATATACCCGATATCCATTGGGCCACCTCCTGATGAAGAATAGATTAGTCTATGAATCTATTCATAAATGAACACATCTTCGTCGTAATACTTTAGAGATAATTTCGAAAGTGCGCCTTCATCTTTCAATTCTTTAATGGCCTTACTCACACCTTCTGTTAAAGCTTTATTCTCTTCAGAATTATGAATTAAGAAATAAGTCGGGAATACTTTAAGTGGCTCTGAAATATTAATGTCTAAATTTTGCGATTCTATCACTTCTTTTTGTACTAAGTTTGAAGGCAACACAAGTGCATCGTATTTGCCTGAATCTACTTCTCTTAAGCGATCTACAACAGCAAACCCTTGATCGGTCGTAGCAAATTCGATTGGCTTATCCGGATTTTCCTTATTATATTCTGTTAATAAGTTGAACACCCCACCACTTGGTGATGATGGGTAAATCTTCTTGCCTACCAAATCAGCGAAAGAATCGATATCTTTATTGTCTTTGTTACTGTAGACACGCATTAAACTTGCTCCGTTGCTTTCTTCAGGAATTAAGTATTTTTCCTCCCGCGCTTCACTTCTAAACAAACCTTGCGCAATCAAGTCATATTTCCCTGTATCGAGGCCAATTTCTGCAGCACTATCTGCAACTCCAACGATATCAAATGAATAATCTTCTAATTTTTCATCCACCAATTTTAAGATTTCTACTTCGTAGCCAGTTAGTTTGCCATTTTCATCGGTATAGCTAAGTGGCTTTGCGGCAGGTGGTACGGCTACTGTGACGGTTCTTCCCGAAGCTTCATCCGTTGCCTTCTTTTCTCCTTCACCACCGTTGCATCCAGTTAAAACGAATGCCAGTGAAGCAATTGGTACTAGTAAATGTCTTTTTTTAAACATACATAAATCCCCCTGTCTGTAATTAAACACTAACGATTTGTTTTGATTTGAAATGATTTAAAAAAGCTTTCGTCCGTTCGTTTTCGGAATTTTCGAAGATACACTGCGGCGTACCCTCCTCTACGATGACCCCTTTATCCATAAAGACTACTTTTGTCGAAATACTCTGCGCAAATGACATCTCATGCGTAACTAACACAATCGTCATTCCTGCACGCGCTACATTTTCGATCACTCGTAACACTTCACCCACCAATTCTGGATCTAGGGCAGAGGTCGGTTCATCAAATAAAATAACCTCAGGCTCTAAAGCTAATGCACGTGCAATACTCACGCGTTGCTGTTGCCCACCCGACAATTCGGAAGGGTAGGAACCCAGCTTATCTAATAAGCCCACCTTCTCTAATTCTTCTAGACTTTTTTTGTAAGCTACCTCTTTCTTCTTTCCCTGTACAACCATTTGAGCTTCCATCACATTTTCTAACACGGTTTTATTTTTAAAAAGATTAAACTGTTGAAACACCATAGCCGTTTTTCGTCTAAGTTGTAAGATCTCCTTTTTGCTAATCGCTTCATAATTTAATTGTAGATCTGAAAGCGTGATGTCCCCTTTAGATGGATGCTCAAGACAATTAATGCAGCGTAGTAACGTAGTCTTTCCAGTCCCACTCGGCCCAATTAATGTGACGACATCCCCTTTATTGACGGTTAAATCTATACCCTTAAGAATTTCAGTCCCATTAAAAGATAAATGCAAGTCTCTGATAGCTAACACAATTACTCCTCCTTCCTGGCCTAACCGATGTGACCAAAATTCACACTCTATTTAACTTGTTTTTTAGAATATTCAAATCCGATTCAAATATAACTAAACTTATAGGGATTGTAAAGATATTTCGATTAAATATCTGATTATTAAATCAATAAACGGTGGATTCAACAAAAAACAAGACCTCTTGTTGGAGATCTTGTTTTAGTGAAACAATATGAAGAACTCTCATCTTATTATAGTTTTGCTAAAGACGTTTCGATTGCTTGTTTTAAATCAGATGGCTCTAGCTCATATGTAAAACCTAATAATTTTTCTCCATTGAAGAATAAGGTCGGCACAATTTTCACTTCCCTTTCAATCGCTTCTGCAGTAATCGCCAAGCTGATATCCACGTTTTCAAGGCGCTCTTCTTCTTGCAAGTTGTATGTATCGACAAGCAATCTTTTTAACTCTTTATTCGACAACTCATGCCATTCTGCCTGTGTTTCTAGCAGTTTTCCAATCACATCTAACGCTTCATTTGGCTTCTCATTGTCTAATGTCCAGTGAATCAATGCCCCGTGCAGCAATTCTTCGCGCGGTTTATCGTATAACTTTACAATTACCTCAATTTGACCATTTTCAATATATGGCGGCAATACTTCCTTTGCTAAACGATAAATGGTCGCAGTACCTCGGCATGCCACATTAATAAACGCCTCTAACTTCAAAGGTGCATCCGCACTGCCAAATTTCAAATAATCATTTTTAATCGTTGTCATATTAAATCTCCCTTCAAACTTATTAAAATTAATATATACTATTTTTATAGGAATTGTAAATATAAAGATATAGAACATTCTGTCAAAACGATACGTGACTCCCTATGATGTAACATTACAAGCCTGTTGATTATCCACTTCTTTATAAATAGCTAGTGGAAAGTATTTGTTACGCAGCGATTTTTTATTATTTCCCTAAAAAATACTCCCACTTCTATAAGTTGGAGTATTTCAATTTAGATTGTTCCTATAATTTCTTTTGAGATTTCATCAAGTTCTTCTGCGAGTTCATTTTTTGTGGGGGGTTCGGCCACTCTTGTTAAATATTCTTTAAAGTGAACTATTGTCTCTACTGGCAATTTAATGACCAAAGAGTGTAGGATAAACCACTTCCAGTTATCACTATCTGAAGATAAAGCAGATTGCCTCATGAGAATTAAAGAATATATAATTTAACAGGAGTGTTGTTTAAAGAATTATTGAATGATTTCATCTCTATTCCACAGCCTTCCCATAATAATTACTGTATGAATAATACCAATTTTGTAGATTGTAGCGGAGGGCTACTCGACTCCCGTGGGAAAGCGAGTAGCCCGTAGCAGAAATTATCTTTTTCATGATTAGGATAGAATAAAATTGGTTAATCAACACACCTGATAATTCAATTCACACTTATACCATACTTTCATTTCGAAAACATTTCGCCATTATATCTTTAAATACAAATAAAAGCTGAACTAACAAAAAAATTAGTTCAGCTTAAAAATAATTGTTATAGTGTTGCACATTGTATTAAGTGTATTATTTTAACTTTTAATAAAGGTAAGAAGTTAATGTGCCCTTAACTTTAGTGAATAATCATTTAGTATCCGCATCTACTGGACGACGTTTGCCAATACCAAATACGTAAAAACTCAACGTAACAAGTGCAAGGAAAACAATCCCAACAATTAGCGAAACACGTGTTTCATCATTAATCCACATGCCGATTAATACCATGATTAAAAATGCAATCGTTAAGTAGCTTGTTACAGGGGCAAAAGGCATCTTGAATGGATGGTTGGCCATTTCTTTCCCCTTTTCTTTTCTGAAACGAATTTGACTAATTAAAATGATAAACCATGGCACCATACCAGGAAGAACACTTGCACTATATACATAAACAAATAAATTCTCTGGGGCAATATAGCTTAATACAACACCAATTACCAAACCAATTAATACACCCAATGTACCAACTAAAGGTACACCATTGCTTGTTAACTTCGTAAAGAATTTTGGTGCTTGTCCATTCATGCCCAATGTATACAGCATACGCCCCGCACTATAAATTCCGCTATTACAACCAGACATTGCTGCTGTAATCACAACAAAATTAATGAACCCAGCTGCTGCTGTAATACCGACTTTCGCAAATGTTGCAACGAATGGACTGCCTAGAGTAGATAGCTCATCCCAAGGATATACTGTGACAATGACAAAAATCGCACCAATATAGAAGATTAAAATACGCCATATAATACTATTTACAGCTTTCGTAATCGTTTTTTGCGGATCTTTTGCTTCACCGGCTGTAATCCCAATTAGTTCAACCCCTTGATAAGCCGCTACGACCAATGATAGTGCAAAGAAGAAGCCTGACCAGCCCCCAGTAAAGAAACCACCATGTGCCCAAAGGTTCGATAATCCAACAGCTATTCCACCATTACCAATACCAAAGAAAATAAGACCGAAGCCGGCAACAATCATCAAGACAATTGTCACAATTTTAATCATCGCAAACCAAAATTCTAATTCTCCGAAAGATTTAACGGACATTAGATTCGCTGCACCAAGAATCACCATGGCAATTAAGCCTGGTATCCAAGCAGGTAAATCAGGGAACCAATATTGCATATATGCCCCGACGGCTATAATTTCTGACATCCCAACAATTACCCATTGAAACCAGTTACTCCATACAGTTAAATAACCCGCTAACGGATGTATATACTTATAACCAAACGTTGCAAAAGAACCTGTATTCGGCTCTACATAGAGCATCTCACCCATTGCACGCATAATAAAAAACACAAAAACACCAGATATTGCATAAGCAAGCATCACTGATGGTCCTGTCCACTGAATTGTGCTAGCTGAACCCATAAATAAGCCAACACCAATTGTGCCTCCCAAAGCGATCATTTGAATATGACGTGCTTCTAAGCCTCTCTGTAATTCTTTGTTTGCCATTAGATTCACTCCTCTAACACTATTCTAGCCATGATTTTAGGCAAGGTACGAATGCACTCAACTAAGAAACTTCCCATCTTAACTTCGCTATCTTTCGTACTGAATTTTATTTTATTATAATAATAAATTTCTTCAGCAAATACAATTGTATTTTGTAGAAAAACATCAAAAATACTTATTTACCGATATAAAAACAGATAAAATTAGTATTACCGATAAATGAATTTTTTTTCAGAATCATCTAATCTATCTTAGAACACATCTAAAAAGGCAATACCAATTAGGTTTCGTCAATATACAAATATAAATCATTTTTTCTTATTCTCTAGTCGATTTCTTTATGAAAAAAAGGCCATAAAAAAAGTAACCCTCAGTTCAAACTACTGAAAGTTACCTTTAAATTTTGAGAGCACAAGAACATTCTTTGTACTTATCTCGAGTAATCATTTATCTTAATCTCTCATCGTTAATTAATAGTTTTGCACAGCACAAGCTGCCTGGTGGATGACAGACGGTCCTGAAAAGTCGATACCTCAACCAGGAATCCAGGATTTATAAGAACCTTTAACTTTTAGGTTTTAGCTTTAAAGTTTAAAGAACTTTGAAACGTAAACTTTGTACTTTTAGCTTTACCCTTTGAACTTTCAAGTCAAGTTGAGTTGGTTAAAAACCATTTGTGTGAGGTGTGTTTAGATGTTTTAACTCGCACACATCCCTCTAAGCACGAGCGACTTGTACGTTTTCTGTTTTCGCTAGGCCATGCAATTCTATTCATATTATGCTTGTACTTCTATAAACGTAGTAGCATTAGATTCGGATAACACAGCATCTACCTCTGATTCGAACTCCTCAATACGACTACTTAATATTTCAATCATTTTTTTGACATTCATCGGATCAATAAATTCATATTCATTGCGTTTCATGAATGTTTCTGTATGTAATTTTACTTCTTCAGCGGATTGCTTTTCCTTGTTTCCAAGAATATTCACTAGGTATGTCTCGAGTTTTGCTGGCAGTGCATCATTTTCTTTTGCAACTGTCTTAATAGCTGTACGATACTGTTGCTGCATGCGTTCTAATAACTGTTTTTCATAACCAATAGACTGTTTTCGCTCGATTGCTTCTGCAACAGTCATTTCATCTAGACCTATGATGATTTTTGTTGTTGCATTTGACTCGACAACGAGTGCTTTAATGCGGTTTCGATATTGGATTAAGCTCGTTACTTTATCATAAGAAGCCTGCATCTGTTTTTCATATTCTTTAATATCAATTCCGTTTATTTTTTCATTGCTCTTACGATTAGGTAAAACAACACTTACTTCATTCGTAGCCGCTTCAATACGATGATTCAACATTTTCAGTTCCGTTAAAGCTCGGTGAATCGTTAATTTTTTCAACTCTGCCATTACTTAATCTCCCAGCTCGGTTAGATTTTGATAAATACACACATACCATTATAACCCATATTATATTTAAAATAAAAATTTAACTCATTTTAAGAGAATATTTGGAACCACTCGTCATTCGTTCTATTTTTTCGCAAACCAAAAATAGAGCAAAAGGAAATATGAAAAATTCCTTCTACTCTATCTTTACATTAAATCGCTTTCAATGTACGTTGTAAAAATACAGAAAAATGTTCACGCGTTACCGGTTGATTCGGCATAAAGTTGCCATTTGAGCCTGTCGTGATACCATGACTTGCTAAAATTTGAATATAGCTATAAAAACTATCTGATTGTTTAACATCCTTAAATGTTTTCTCTTGGCCAGTCATTTGTAAATTGAATGTATTAACTAAAATTTTTGTAAGCTGTGCACGAGTAAGATTTCTATCCGCATGCATGCTTGTACCACTACCATCTATAATGCCCGCCTCATAAAACGCTTTAATTTCTTTATAGTATGGATGTTGATCATTTAAATCTGTAAATGGTTTGATCTCTCGTATTTTGTTTAATTCAAGCGACTCTATACGTGACAACATGGCAAACACATGCTGTCGTAAAATAGTATTCTTGGGCTTAAAACTACCATCCTTATAGCCAGTTATAATACCTTGTGAAGAAAGTGATTCAATTTGTTCATAGTACAAGTAATGAGAGGGTACATCAGTAAATCGCTGTCTTTGTAATCGAATAGTATAAGGAGCCTCTTCATCAAACGTGTACCTTGTGCCTAGCGAAACTTCATATTTACCTGCTGGAACAGTCGCCGTTAATGTAGGTGACCATCCCCCTACACTGCCTTCTGGGTAGTACTGCAAGTACTCATCGTATTTCTCATCCCATCGACTAAAAATGATAGCCATATTTGTAGCAGATGATTCTACTAAAACCGAAATAGTTGATGGTTCATCAAGTTCAAAATAAAATTCATCACGAGTCTTTGAATTATTGTAAATAAATCCATTTACCCGCTTATTATTTTCCAAGAAATTATCCCATACGCCCACCTCTGTAATAGTTTCATCAGCCGGTTCATGAGTAAGTTTAAATGCATACGGTACTTCAAGCACACTATACGACTGGTTAATAACTCTCACGCTATACGTACCTGCTTGCAAATACTCTTTACCGCTGTCAGCTTTTGTAGAATTAACAAGCGCGTCTAAAACTTGTCCACCGTTCTCGTTTGTAATTTGGATTACTACAGTTTGTCTATTTTTACCAATATCCTTTAGAGAAGACACGTCTAATGTTACTTTACTAAATTCATTTAACGTAAACGTATAGTAATCATCTGTTTCAAGCCCTACACCACTTAGCGTCCCATAAACAGTTTTACCAATTGGTATCTGATTAGCTAAATCTTTCTTGAAGTTCGGCTCAATATCAAAAGAAGTAAGCGGACTTATTGTATATCGAACTTCATAGGGTACAGCACCACCAAACCACGCGCCTCGAATCTCGGCATAATATGTACCTTTCTTCAGCTGAACTGCTACAACAGACTTTTCATCATCACCATCATATTCAGAAGAATCTACACCATGGAAAATATTACCTTGTTCGTCGTATAAAATTACTTTTGTATATCCGTTTTCTGGGTCCTTCATCGTGAAAGTATAGGTAGCTGCTTCCTCCACAACGAAACGGTAAATATAGTTCTCTGAATGTATCTCCCCTGAAAGTACTTCCCCATTCCAAACTGGTACCTTCCTGTCTACTTCCACAAAAGTATTCGCCTGCACGTTTGTTAGAGGGATAAGAAGAAAAAGAAATAAAAATCCTAATAATTTTTTCATTAATTCACACCATTAATAACCTTTTTTATTAATAATAAGTTATATATATTTTCAACACAATACATTATTGCAGAAAAATACTATAATTCTTCCGTGCTAGTATTTTATAAATAATATAATTTATCGGTTTTTATATTTTCTGTATGGAGACCAGAAAGTAAATACTTCAATAATGATGGCTCCAACCATTTATTTTTCATTTACAATCAGCCGAGTGTTCTTGAATTAGAATTAAACTCTATTCTATTATTTAAATAGAATAGAGTTTCCACCATTGCATATTAAATTGACTTACTCCAGCTGTGTTTGCTCTTGGAGCTTTGCGGCAAAATATTTGCGCGCTTCTGCCGTTAGAATTTGCAAACAAACTTCTTCTTCCTGCCGTTCAAATTCGATAAACATACCGCTTAAGTTTTCATAAACATAGTGGACTTTATAGCCTGTGTCTAAAAATCCATCTATTTTTTTCATTTCATCCAAACTTAATAAATGATCCGACATGCCAACAACACCTCACTCTATTATTCTGTACCTTAACTTAGAGTATTGAGTTCACTTCACACGCACAAATGTAGGGTTTGTTTCTTGCACGAGTATATCATCCCAATCATTACCAACTGTAATACCAAGATACTTTGCATCACTTGGGTCGTCTAGTTCCGCTTGTGGATACTTCTTGAACCACCAATATTTTGCTAGTATATAGTAAATGAGCGCTCCGACGAAGAAGCCGACTAATGACGAATAGGCTAGGAACATGTTTGCTATAATACCACCAATGATCCATGCGATTAAGCCTGCTAAGTTAAAGCCATTCATATACTTATATTGGCCGTCTAACTCATAAAGCTCCTTCACATTCACTCGACGTTTTCGAATTAAATAATAATCGGCAAATAATATACCAACGATTGCAGTTAAAATACCACCAATTATTAATAATGCATTAACTAAGACATCAAATAAGCTCCAAGGCTGTGCCAAAATCCCAATTATTCCTGCAATGATAACCCCTACCCAAAATGGCACTTTTGGTCCACCGATGTTGGAGAAAATCGTAGCTGCTGGAATGACGTTTGCGGACGTATTCGTAGACCATTGCGCTAACACAATCATGAGCAATAAAATCCCTAAAATGAAACCACTTGCACTTTGTTGTAACGCGTTTATTGGATCAGCTGATGCCACCGCCATATAGCAAACCGCACCAATGGCTACGATAAATGTATTTGTAATAGGCATCACGATTAAGGATCCTACTAACTGCGTTTTATTGCGTTTGAACCAGTTGCGTTCATTTTTTGGCGCTTTAAAGAATCGCGATAGTGACGGCATGTCGGCTGCTAATGTTGCCCAAAACCCCATATTTGCCATGATCACGACCATGAATGCTGTAAAGGCTGCCATCCCTGTCGTTGGTGATTCCACCCAGCTCCATACATCTTTTCCCTGAGACGTTGCATTATCTGCTAAAGTAATGTACATCCAGCACGAAATTAAAATAATAATTGGTGCAGCTAAATCCGCGAAGCGCTCAATAGATTTTATGCCAAGCGATGTATTAAATAACTGCAATGCTGCAAAAACGAGGAAACATATAAACCAATTATTAAAACCAAATAACAAATTCAAAATACCATTAATCGCCAATGCACCAAAATAGGTGTTAATCCCAAACCAACATGCCGCTGTCACACCGCGGACGAGCGACGGTAAGTGCGTACCGATTGTTCCAAACGGAGCACGCATATAAACTGGGAAAGACAAACCATGTTCAATACCAATATCACCGATTAACGTCATAAATACGCCGATTAAAACGGAACCGATTATTGTCGCTAAAATAACCATCGGCAATGGCAAACTTATTATTCCTGCCCCACCAATTGCAAAGGCGGCTAATACAATGGCCATCCCTATCCAAATCACTGCAAAACCAAATGTCCCGATACTTCTTTGTTGATGTGTCACTGGAAGTAAATCTGGTGATTTTAAATAATTCCCACCACTTGCCATTCATGTCTCTCCTTTATGTTAGATTTCCAGTTCACAAAAAATCAGCGCATCTTATCGAGCAAAATTACTGATAAGGGATTGGCGTTCATTCCAAGTCATTGGTGCAATATTGGATTTTCTTTCGACCATCGTGATGGCACCATCTACAGGGCACACAATCGAACATAAATTACAGCCTACACAATCTTCTTCACGTACCTTCAGCAACGGACGACCACTCTCTGTATACAAATCTATGCATTGATGCGACGTATCCTCACAGGCGATATGACACTTATTACAGTTAATACATACATCATTATTAATTTCAGCGACGATTTTGTAATTTAAGTCTAAGTCGCCCCAGTTCGCATAACGTAGTACGGACTTACCGACTAAATCCATAACAGATGCAATGCCTTTATCATCTAAATAGTTATTGAGACCATCAATCATATCTTCCACAATACTAAATCCATGGTGCATAGCGGCTGTACACACTTGCACACCTGTTGCACCCATCAACATAAATTCCGCAGCATCCTGCCAATTTGAAATGCCTCCGATGCCTGAAATCGGTATAGTGAGTGCAGGGTTACGGGCACACTCTGCCACCATATTGAGCGCAATTGGTTTTACAGCGGGCCCACAATAACCACCGTGCGCACCTTTGCCAGCAACATGCGGTACTGTATTCCACGTATTTAAATCAACACCAGCTAAACTATTAATCGTATTGATCATACTGATGGCATCCGCTCCACCACGAGCTGCGGCTTCCGCCGTCACGGTAATATCCGTGATATTCGGTGTTAACTTGACGATGACTGGAGTGCGTGCTACTTCTTTTGCCCAGTACGTTTGTTTTTCCACCAATTCAGGTACTTGCCCAGAGGCAGAGCCCATTCCTCGTTCTGCCATCCCATGTGGACAACCAAAATTAAGCTCAAAACCATCAACCCCCACATCTTCTACTCGTTTTACAATTTCATGCCACTTTTCTTGTTTTGGCTCAACCATCAAAGAGGCAATAATCGCATGATTAGGGAAGCGTTTTTTCGTTTCATAAATTTCTTTTAAATTGACCTCTAACGGACGATCTGTAATGAGTTCAATGTTATTAAAGCCTGCTACTCGCTGCCCATTATAACTTACTGCCGCAAAGCGTGAAGAAACATTCAAAATAGGGTCACCCAATGTTTTCCAAACGGCACCTCCCCAACCAGCTTCAAATGCACGTTGTACTTGATAGCCTGAGTTGGTCGGTGGTGCTGATGCTAACCAAAATGGATTTGGTGATTTAATGCCTGCTAAGTCAATTCGTAATTCTGCCATGCCCTGTCCCCCTCAATCAAATTCGCCCCAGCAAATCTGTGACATCCGCCAGAGGCTGTAACTTCATTCAGTACTCGTTTATATAAACACTGCTCAATACCACATTCCTCGTACCACCGAAGCAGATGAATATTACCGCTGAATGCAATTACGCAATCTCACTTGGTTTTCTTAAACGCTCATGAATAATGTACGCTGCGTCCTTACCTTGCTGTGCCGCTGTTACAACCATCGCTTCCCCTTGGCCGTTGCCGAATACGACATCTCCACATGCAAACACTTTCTTATTCGATGTTTGCATTGTCGTTTCATCAATATCAACTACACCATTCGTATGCTGTAACCCAAATGCTTCAATAAGCTGTATGAAGCGTGTTTGCCCAATTGCTTTAATGATGGCATCCAATTCCATGACAAACTCAGAACCTTTAACCTCTTCAGGTCTTTGTCTGCCATCTACACCCGGCTCACCAAGTTGCATTTTTACACATTCAAGTCCAACCACTTTCCCTGTCTCATCACCGATAACTCTCTTCGGAGCTGTCAGCCACTTAAATCCAACACCATCTTGTTTGGCAAATTCATATTCAAATTTGTAGGCTGTCATTTCTTTTTCTGTTCTTCTGTAAAGAATTTCTACTTGTTCAGCTCCTAAGCGAACCGCACATGTTGCACCATCAATTGCCGTATTTCCTGCACCAATGACAGCAACACGTTTACCAACGATTTCCTCAGTAAGTGAACCAATTTTCGTTTGCTTTACAAACTCAATGGCATCATGAACGCCAGCTAAATCCTCACCTTCAATACCCAATTTAGGTACAGAACCCATACCAACCGCTAAAATAACACTGTCATATCGCGCTAAAATATCATCCGCAGAAATATCCACGCCAACTCTTGTATTTGTTTTAATGTCAACACCGAGTTTTATAACTTGCTCAATTTCCCAATCCACTACATTATTCGGTAATCGGAAGGACACAATGCCGTAGTTCCCCAAACCACCTGCTTTGGCTTCCGCTTCAAAAATTGTGACACTATAGCCGAACCGACTAAGTTCACGCGCAGCAGATAAACCAGCCGGACCAGAGCCAACAATCGCTATCTTTAGACCATTCGATTGTCCTTGCTTAAATAACTCGACGTCTGAGTCCATTGCCCAATCTGTTGCATAACGTTGCAAGTGTCCAATTTTAATAGGTTTTGTGGAAGCATTTAAAACACAAGCCCCTTCACATAACTCCTCGGTCGGGCAAACTCTCGCACAGCTCGCACCAATTGGATTCGCCTCCATAATCGTCATAGCCGATCCTTTTATATTTCCTGAAGCAATTTTTTTGATGAAATTTGGGATTGGAATACTTGTCGGACAAGCTTTAATACAAGGTGCGTCATAGCAATAGAGACAGCGATTAGCCTCTTCTAGTGCTTCGTTTTTCGTCATTCTGATATTCATTTCAACAAAATTTCGTTTTAGTTGTGCAGTCATTGCATTTTCTTGAATCGGAACCATTCTCACATCCCCCTCATGTGTTCAATCGTTGTTTGACAATCCTTTACACCTTAATCGTTTGCACAGCAGTCGGTTGTAGTTTACGTTTGATGTATTGTCCACTGCCTAATACGCCTACGAACTCTTTATTCTTAATGACATACTCGCCGCGCAGCAATACGCTGACTGGCTCACCTGTCACTTCCCACCCTTCATACGCGTTATAATCGACATTCATATGATGTGTACTTGCTGAAATTTTTCGTTTTACTGAAGGATCAAAAATTACGATATCTGCATCAGAACCGATTGCAATCGTTCCTTTTTGTGGGTATAAACCGAAAATCTTTGCAGCGCTTGTAGAAATCATATCAACAAATTCATTGATAGAGATTCTCCCTTTCACTACACCTTCTGAATATAAAATTCCAAAACGATCTTCAATAAATGGCCCGCCGTTTGGAATTTTAGAGAAATCATTTAAACCTAATTGCTTCTTCCCATTAAAGCTAAATGAACATTGATCTGAGCCAATTGTTTGCAGTTGCTTCGCCTTTAAAGCATTCCATAAATGCTCTTGATGGTACTTAGGACGAAGTGGTGGAGACCAAACATATTTAGCCCCTTCAAAGCCTGGCTGTGCTAAAGCTGATTGATCGAGCGTTAAATATGGAGGGCAAGTTTCTCCGTAGACGTCATATCCTTTTTCACGAGCAGCAATAATTTCATCTACTGCCTCTTTGCAAGTAACATGTACAACGTAAAGTTTGGCACCTGCGATATGTGCTAATTCAATAGCTCGCTTCGTCGCTTCACCTTCTAATTCTGCTGGGCGAGTCAGTGCATGATAAATTGGCTCTGTATGACCAGCACGCTTCGCTTCCTCTACTAGTTCATCGATAACTGAGCCATTTTCACAGTGCACCATCACGACAGCACCCAAGTCTTTCGCAGTTTTAAATGCTTTGAATAGCGTACGGTCTGTCGCTTGGAATTCTTTCGCGTAAGCCATAAATACCTTCACGGACGTGATACCTTCTTGCTCTAGTAATAACGGTAATTCCGCCTCTGTCTCAGGTGTTAAATCACTAATCATTAAATGGAAACCATAATCAATGGCCGAGTTGCCCTTTGCTTTTTTATGCCACTTTTCCACTGCCGTCGAAAGTTTTTTTTCACCTGCAGATAAACAAAAGTCTAAAATCGTCGTCGTGCCACCGAATGCAGCCGCAATCGTACCAGACTTCCAATCATCGTCTGTCACCGTGTTATTAAATGGCATATCTAAATGCGTATGGGGATCAATTCCTCCTGGCATCACATATTTGCCCGTTGCATCAATAATTTCTGCTCCATCAATGGATAAATCTTTGCCAATTTGAACAATTTTTCCATTTTCTATTAAAACATCTGCCTCATAAACATCTGAAGCTGTCGCAACTAGTCCACCTGTAATAATTTTTTTCACGAAACCCTCACCCTTCGTTTATTAAATTTAATAACAATGCTTAATTGAGTCGTTGATAGAAGTCTTCAATTTTTCAAATGTATTAATGCAACGTATACGTCTCTCCCATTACGAACTTTGTTTGTAGCGTCAGCACAGTTTCAAGTAGCACATCTGCACCTTTCGCACAGTCTTCAAACGTCGTCTCTTCTTCCTCGCAATGACTTTTACCTTTAATGCTCGGCACGAAAATCATCGCTGAAGGAATAATACTTGCGATATACTGCGCATCATGTCCTGCCCCGCTAAACATTCGGTGGCTTGAGTAGCCAAAGTTCTGACATGATCTTTCTACTTCATTGCAAATAGATGCATCAAAAAACACAGTATCACGTCCCCAAAGCTTCACTGGATGGACGTGGCAACCATTTTCCTCTGACGGTAAGCCATTAAGAATTTCTTCTACTTTCCGAATTACTTCTGGATTTTGATGACGCGAATCAATCGTAAACGCTACTTTGTTTGGAATAACTGTATGAATATTAGGTGAGACGTTCATACGTCCAAATGTGTAGACAAGCTGTTCATCAATTTTTCCAAGCTGCGCATGTAAATACGAAATGACACGAGACGCTACAATCATCGGATCTTTACGCATCGACATTGGTGTCGTACCAGCATGATCCGATTCTCCTGTAACTGTAATTTCATAACAAACCATTCCTAAAACGCCCTCGACAACACCAATTTCTTGTTGTTCCGCTTCTAATACCGGACCTTGTTCAATATGCAATTCAATATATGCGAGAGCTTTTGATAAACGGTTTTCCTTCTCCCCCTCATAACCACTCGCTTGTAGAGCTGCTATAAAATTTATGCCATTTTTATCAGCAGACTGTTCCATTTTTTCTTTACTAAATTTAGATGCAATCACTCCAGAACTCATCATCGCAGGGTCAAAACGAGCGCCTTCTTCATTCGTAAAGTTTACAATCATTAACGGGATGTCTAGTTCAATGTCATTTTCCTTAATCGTTTTAACAGCCTCTATTGCTGTTAAAACACCTAAGACTCCATCAAACTTTCCGCCTTTTTCTACTGAATCTAAATGTGAACCCATGGCAATTGGTGGGCACTCTTTTTTTCCTGGTAAAATTGCATAAATATTTCCCATGTCGTCTACCTTGATTTCCATGCCTAACTCTTCACATACTTCACAAAAATAGTCTCTCGCTAACACATCTTCTTTCGAAAGAGCCAAACGAGTTACGCCACCATTTTTCGTTGCACCAAACTGACTAAATTGTTCAATCGACTCTTGCAAACGACTACTATTACATTTATACATATGCAAGTCCTCTCTTTCACATTTACTAAAAAGGTGTTTATTATTAAAATTCTAAAATAGAAAAGATTTGTAAGATATGTAGGGGAAACTAAAAAAAAATGTGCAACCGCACATCATTTATGGTAAATTATTTGCATAATGAGGGAGGGTTGTTATGGGGACGATTCAAAAAATCGTAGAGGGGGCTCTATTCCCTATGCTGACATTAGTAGCTGGACAAAGTGGCACGTATCGAAAAGTTACTGGCATTAACGTTGTTGAGAATATTGATTTAATCATGTTTTGCCGACCAAATGAATTAGTCGTGACAACAGGCATTAATATTGCACACCAAAATTCTTCCTTAGAACAATTAGTTAAACTAGCATACTCTAAAAAGGTAGCAGGTTTTATCGTCAATATAGGACCTTATATTCCTGACATTCCTGAAGCAGTCATCACTTTTGCCAATGAGCATGATTTCCCCATTTTTCAAATGCCTTGGGATCGTCGTGTCGCCGATCTTTTAAAAACAACATTTCAATTTATCACCCATCACCAGCAAGAACAATCAACTGAAGACAAAGTCCTTTTCAACTCACTGTTTCACTACAAGCAACACGCCAAATCTATCAAACAAACCTTAACCCAACTCGGATTCCCACCAAACTCAGAATTTGCCATCATCACCTGCACAACCACTGACATACAAAGCCGGATTGACCGCTATGAAGTTATGATTCAATTCGCATTCCAAAATAGATATAAACATTTTTTAAAACTAAAGCATAAAAATCACCTCATCTTCCTAATCGACCGGGCACAATTAAACACACCAAATATCCCTTTCTCAAAGACAGTTGAAGAAATTTACGACAAAATCACACAGAAAAATAACACCTTAAACGTCATCATCGGCAAAGGTAATTTTCATAAAGACTATGAAAACATCCGAAAAAGTTATGATGAATCACTTATAGTCATTCAATTAGCAAAACTCCATAACAACCGATTCCTATATAAATACAAAGAAATTGGTGCCTATAAACTTATTATGGGTGTGGAAAATCGGACATTGATTGAATTATTCAGCCAGGATATTCTTGGACAACTCCATCAATATGATGATTTGCATAACACAGATTATTTATCTTTTTTACGTTGTTATCTTGAAGAGAACGGCAGTACGAGTAAAATTAGCGAACGACAATTTATCCACCGCAATACGGTCCTTTATAAAATCAAAAAAATAGAAATGCTATTAGATATGGATCTAAGCAATCCATTTACAAAAACTAATCTTTACATGGCTTTCTTAATAGAAGATGTATTGGCGCATCAATAATCACACAAAAAATAAATCTGAAAATTCGATAAATAATATAGTTATTCTAAAAAACATTACAGAATCATATAAAACAACAACCTATCTATTACTAAATTTGTCGTAGATAGCTTTGTTTTAGAAGTGCTGCTCGTTTTAGGAGGATGAGATTATGAATGTTTTTTCACTCACGGTAGCTGATGTATTAACAAAAGAACTATTCACTAACGCAAAGCTCATCGCAGGTGTAAATGGACAACAGAACATCATCAAATGGGTACATATCGTCGAAAATATGGATGCTACAAAACTGTTAAAAGGTAATGAGTTAATATTGACGACGGGTATTCATCTTAAAAACAATGTTGATAGCTTCAAACAATTTATTGATCAATTAATCGCCTCAAAAGCTGCAGGACTTTGCATTGAACTAGGTAGTTCCATACAAAACATCCCAGATACCATTCAACAACTTGCAACCGAATATCAATTTCCTCTTATCATTTTTCATGAGGAAGTTGCTTTTGTCGAAATTACTCAAGAACTGCACAGCATTCTCATCAATCAACAATATGGCATGGTGAAAAACCTTGAAGAATATGCGCAACAAATTAATAAATATACGCTTACTGCCAATAACTATGAGCAAATTTTAATGCATTTATATAAACATCTTGGCTTGCAGGTCATCTTTACGTTCAACGGACAAAAACCGATTTTCATTCCCAATATACATCAGGACAAGTATGAAATGATGCAACAGCAATCGAAAATAGAATATAAAGAAAACCATTTAATCCATTGTGATGTCAATATACTAAATCAACGCTACGGTGAGGTTTGTTTGTTTTCTCCACTGCGTGTCATCAATGAATACGATGTGCTTATTTTGGATCGTACTGTTATAGCATTATCACAATATTTATTGCGGGATTTATATATAGAAGAGAAAAAAGGATTAGAGGATCGTGAAATTTTAGATAAATGGCTAAATGGGGTACCAAATACCGAGGAGTTAACACATTTCATGCAAGAACATCATGCAATAACTACTTCGCATCACTGGATTGTCATGATCCATCAAATCCAGAAAAGCAAAAATAGTGATTTAACGTATTATAAGTTATTTGCGCGCAATGTATTTGAGAACTTTGGTTTTTATCCGTTCATAATAGAAATAAATCACCAAGTAATCTTTATTTTAGCGAATCTACGTGAGCGAGAAACATATAAGTACCGCATAGAACAAGCCTTTGAACAAATACACGATCATAATAAAAAATATGCGAAGTTAAAAATTTCACTCGCAGTTGGCAAATACGTTACCAACTTACACGATGTCAAAAATAGCTACACTTCAGCAAAAGACACCTTACAAATTCGGTGGAAATCACAGGATATTTCGTATTTTTATGAAGATTTGCACCTTCATCATTTAATTTTTCAATTACAAAAAAACCCTGCCATTATGGAAATGGTGGCAGAATATATCAATCCACTCATCGAATATGACCAAAAACATAACAGCAATTTAGTCGAAACATTAAAAGTGTACTTGCAAACAAATGGGCTAAAAAAAGAAACATCCGAACGCCTTTTTATCGTCAGACAAACACTATATCATCGTTTAGAAAAAATCGAACAACTGCTTGGTCATGATTTTATGAAACCAGAAAAGCGACTAGCGCTAGAATTGATGTTAGTCGCAACTGAATGGTCTTACGCTCCTTAAGCTTACCTAAATGTGAAAAATGTCATACCAATTGTTTTACATTTTGTACAATGCTTATTTCTCCTAATAATTGAATAATAGATTTATAGCAAAGGAGTGATGTTCAATGACGAATTTAACAGGTCAAAATTGGCAAGTCAAAGATCAACAGTATGTGTGGCATTCGATGAAACCATACAACCCAAGTGCAACGATGATCGTAGAAAAATCCAAAGGTGCATGGATTACTGACATCGACGGGAAGCGTTACTTAGACGCCATGGCTGGTTTATGGTGTGTCAACGTTGGTTATGGACGAGAAGAAATCGCCAAAGTAGCTTACGATCAATTACTTGAAAATACCTATACACCACTATCAGTTGGTCACATCCCAGCCATTCAATTGAGTGAAAAAATTAGCGAGTTATTAGGCGATGATTATGTTGTATTTTTCTCGAATAGCGGTTCGGAAGCAAATGAAACAGCATTTAAAATCGCTCGCCAATACCATCAACAAAAAGGAAATACTGGACGTACGAAATTCATCTCTCGTTATCGTGCCTACCATGGCAATACGATGGGTGCGTTAGCTGCGACTGGGCAAGCACAGCGTAAATATAAATACGAACCGTTAGCAGCAGGCTTTATTCATGTCGCACCACCAGACGCTTATCGTGCAAATGAAGACCATATAACTGACCCAACAGCACTACCTTCCGTTCAAGCAATCGATAATGTCATGACGTGGGAATTATCTGACACAATTGCTGGCGTGATTCTAGAGCCTATCATTACCGGCGGTGGCGCTATAATGCCACATGATAATTATTTACGTGGGGTTAAATCTGTTTGCGAAAAACACGGTGCCTTACTTATCGTTGACGAAGTAATTTGTGGCTTTGGACGTACAGGCAAAGCATTTGGCTTCCAAAACTATGGCATCCAGCCGGATATTGTGACAATGGCAAAAGGTTTAACGAGCGCTTATATGCCACTATCTGCAACAGCTGTGCGCCGTGAAATTTATGAGGCATTTGCAGGTAGTGAGGAGTACGACTTCTTCCGCCATGTCAACACATTCGGTGGTTCTCCAGCAGCTTGTGCTGTAGCCCTTAAAAATATTGAAATCATGGAAAATGAAAATCTATTTGCTCGCTCAGAAGAAATGGGCGCAATCATTCTCGCAGAGTTACAAGAGCGTTTAAAAGATCACCCAAATGTCGGTAATATCCGAGGAAAAGGACTACTACTTGGCATTGAACTTGTGAGCGACAAAAATACCAAAGTCCCACTCGATGTAGCTGCAGTCAATAAAGTGATCGGGCTATGCAAAGACCAAGGCCTTATCATCGGAAAAAATGGGGTAACCGTTGCAGGCTTTAACAATGTTCTCACACTGTCACCACCACTTATTATTTCACTGGAAGAAAAGGACTTCATCGTAGAAAAATTCACCAACGCTTTAAATGAACTTTTACACCAGCCATAAACCATCTAAAAACTAAGGGGGAAATTTATTATATGGTAACTAATATAGAAGTAACAGAATTGGGGCATTTCATTAATGGGGAGATTGTTCCCGGTAAAAGTGGCCAATTCTCAGATGTCTTCAACCCAAGTTCAGGTTCAGTTATTGCGCGTGTCCCTATCGCCACTAAAGAAGAAGTGCAAGAAGCAATTGCAATAGCTAAAGCCGCATTTCCAGCATGGCGTGCATTGTCCGTTGGCAAACGCGTAGAAATTGTTATGAAGTTCCGTCAATTGATGACGGAAAATATGGATGAATTAATTGATATGATTTGTACAGAAAGTGGTAAAACAATCGAAGACGCTAAGGGTGAAATAACACGGGGAATAGAATCTGTTGACTTGGCCATCAATGCTCCCCACCTCCTAAAAGGCGAGTATTCAGTAAATGTTGGTGGATATATCAATGCTTATTCAACAAAAGCACCACTCGGCGTTGTTGCAGCGATTTCCCCTTTCAATTTCCCTGTGATGGTGCCACTTGCTATTACGAGTATGGCAGTAGCTGTCGGCAATTCCGTTATTCTAAAGCCATCTGAGCGTGTACCTTGCTCAGCACTATTTTTATCGGAATTGTGGAAAGAAGCTGGGTTACCAGATGGCGTTTGGACAGTTATCAATGGCGACAAGGATACTGTCAATGAATTACTCGAAAATCCAACTGTAGAAGCCATTTCGTTTGTTGGCTCAACACCTGTAGCCGATTACATCTATGCTACAGGTGCTAAACATGGTAAGCGTGTCACAGCATTGGGTGGCGGTAAAAATAATATGGTCGTTATGCCAGATGCCGACTTAGAACAAGTCGCAAACGCATTTTTAGGCGCTGCGTACGGAGCAGCTTCCCAACGTTGTATGGCCATATCAACAATCATACCAGTCGGCGAAGAAACAGCGGATAACCTTGTAAAAGTACTCGCTGATAAAATCTCCAAATTAAAAGTTGGTCCATACACAGATCCAGAAGTTGATTTTGGACCTGTTATTACCAAACAATCAAAAGAAACAATCATTGGCTTTATCGACCGTAGCCTAGAAGAAGGTGCAACACTTGTATGCGATGGCCGAAACCCCGACATCGCGGAAAATCCAACTGGTTTTTTCTTAGGCCCTACACTACTAGACAACGTCAAACCTGGTATGGAGATTTATGAACAAGAAGTATTTGGACCAGTTCGTAATGTAGTCCGTGTTGACTCATTAGAGGAAGCCATCGAATTAATCAATGCTCATGAGCTAGGTAATGGTGTCACGATCTTCACAAATAATGGTGCAGCCGCTCGTAAATTCACAACCGAAATCGAAGTTGGCATGGTAGGTGTAAACGTGCCAATCCCAATCCCTGTCGGCTATCATAACTTTGCCGGCTGGAAACGCTCAAGATTCGGTGAAGGACATATGTTTGGACCAGACCAAGTCCGCTTCTTCACAAAATCAAAAACAATTTCTGAGAAATGGTTTGAAGAAAATAGTGAGTCCGCTTCAACATTTGCTTTTCCGAGTAATAATGACTAACTAGATCGCCTTTATTCTTGCATAAGCTTAGCCAAGAGTTTATTTTAATGATTAATTTATGTATAATAGTCATAGAATAAAAAAAGAGAAGTGTCGCCTAACACTTCTCAAATGCAACTCTACCGTAAAGGTGGTGGTTGTCTATATTTTATCTTTCTTGCGAGAACCACTCTGGTGCTTTACGTGGCGAGGAGTGGTTTTCTTGTGTTCTAAAACATTCTTCCGAAAGAAAAATGCAACGATTTCTCGCATAATGCCTTTCAAAATCTCACGAAAGAATTCAAGAAATGTTTCCATAATTATCACCTCCCTTCTTACTCAGAAAGAAGTGTGACAACCAACCACCCTCACAATATAAAGTTGCCTCTTTATTTTACCACATTTCCATTAATTTCATTTACTTTTAGAGTAGGCTACTAAATTAATATAAACTCACATGGTGATAACGGTATGTAAATATCTATCACCAAATATAAAAAATGATATTTAGGATGGACATCCACTCCATAAACAAATGGTGTAGTGAAAATACGTTGTTGAGGAGTCAACCCTTGTTCTCTGGCAGAATCGAGAACGATTAACGACTCTTCAAAATAATCACTAAAAAGAAGCAACATCCTGTTCTCTATGATTTCTGTACATTATTATTTCTGAATAGATTTCTCAAGGCATTTATTTTTTCACGAACTAACTAATCTTTAAGTCCCTTCCCGTCAAGAATTTGTTGCGTATATTTTTCAATCCTTGATTCTCGAGTTTTGGGTTGTTTGGCTTGTAAAAAATAAAGAATGTATGCTCTTTGTCGTCCTGGCGTCAATGCTTCAAAAGCTGTTTTCAAGTCTGGCATTTCAGTGAATTTATTTTGAAGTTCTTCAGGAATGGTAATTTCAGTTTTCTTTTTATACGCCACTTCCAAACCGGCTTTTTCTACTTCAATGGCCTCATTAATATATTCTTTCAAAATTGTTTCCATTTCCACGATTTCTTGAACATTAGTAAAGCGAATCTGGCGGGCTGCCTGTACATTTTCAGTTTGTTGGATGAGCTTTCCGTGAACATCCTTTAGCAAGGCACCTTTGTGAAACAGAAGCGCACAATATTCTTTAAAACCATGGATTAATACGATGTTTTTGTTCTCAAACATATAGCAAGGATGCTTCCACTTAATTTCTTCGGTCAATTCAAAGTCAAGAACAATACTTCTCAACTGTTCAAATTCCGCCTTCCACTTTTTAGCTCTATTTAAAAATTCATCGACTTCCGGATTTTTTCTACTATTTGTCATTAAGGAATTCCCCTTTTCAAATTTAAGATCAGTTCTAGTCAAGAATGATTGATTTCATTCTGGCCAATTGATTTATAATAAGACATTCATCGGCGCCGTGTCCAGCATGCTTACAAAAGTCACAGGCTACCTGAGTGAAGCTATTTTTTGATATACAGGTAAAAATCCGCGTAGACTCCTGTGGGACATTTTCCGATGAAAGCGCGAGTGAAACGTATCGGCAGGATTTTGCTAAAGAAGCATTTTCTCTAATTAAACAATTACTGTTATAGTATGAAGAGATGCATGATTATTGATTTCTAAAATCAAATTTATCACCCGGCACATCTAACGTATGTCCATTTATAACTACCGTATTATTGTCTATCCAAATAATAGTTGCGCTATCTTCACGGTAATTCCAATAAATATTTTGGGTTTTAGCACGGCTATCATTCAATGTCAATTCACCACGAACAGAATTAGCAGTTGTTGCCCCTCCATTCGTGACATATGCTTTAACGGTATATTTCCCATCAGGTGATGTTTCCTCTGTAAGATACTCTCCTGTTGGTAACCTCTCCAGATCAAAAAATGCCCAATAAACGCCATAACCGACCAATCCTATAACTATTAAACTCGCTATTAACATTCTATTTAATAACTTTTTTATAAATAGCTTTTCCTCATATTTAACATTCATTTCTTTAATTTCCATGGGCTATCCCCTTTTTGAGTAAACTCCATATAGTTAAAAACGACTTCCCGGAAATACAGGTTCCTTTTTTAACCAAAATTTACCTATGCACACATTACGTTTCCGCTTGTTATCGAGTGATATTGTTTTAAATCCTTACATTTCAATCAATCTAGCCTATAATAATAAATAGCCATCTTTCCATTCAATTAAGGAGAAGCAACATGAACAATAATATCAACACCAAAGAAGATATCATCCTATCTGACCCATTTGAACGGTTTATGCATCCATTTACTAATAAACAAATCGTCTTCACAGGCGCCCTTTCCACAATGACACGATCCGAAGCAGCGAAAAAAGTGCGAGCTTGTGGAGGTATTATGCAAGGGGCTGTTACAAAGGATACTGATTTCTTAATTCTTGGGGAGAAACGTCGTGGGATAAGTACAAAACAAGCAAAAGCTCAGCAATTAATCAGCCTTGGTTTTGACATTCAAATTATTCCTGAGGATGATTTTCTTTGGCTTATTTCTATACAAAAAGATTAACCTCATTAGCTATTGGAGTACCAGTACGGTACAAGCGAAACTACCCAATCAATCGTCGGTAAAATACCGACAACTGGTTGGGTAATTGCTTTTTGACCTCTGCCGCATATACAGGGGTCAGTCGTATGGATGATGCTATTACTTTTTTATAAAAAAGTAGTAGCAGACTAATAGACAAAAAAACAAGCATTCAAAGTCTTTTCACTTTGAATGCTTTGCTTCTTATTTCGCTAAAGTCAGCAGCATTTCACGAATTGTTTTACATGCTACTGCTGTTGATGCGCCAGACGGATCGTATTGGGGAGATAACTCTACCACATCCGCTGCAACAATATTATTTAATGTTTGAAAGTGCCCGATTGCTTCTAATAATTCTCGGTACGTAATGCCGCCTGGCTCAGGAGTACCTGTACCTGGTAAAACACTCGGATCTAATACGTCTAAATCAATGGTAATGTATACTGGTACATCCCGAAGTTTTTCAACGATATCTTTTAAAGTATTTAAATAAAATGGCTCTAAGTACGTATGTTCTTTTGCCCATTCAAATTCTTGTTCAGTACCTGAACGAATACCAAATTGGAAAATACGTCCGTCTCCTAAGAAATCATGACAACGACGAATAACTGCTGCGTGTGATAGTTTTTCACCTAAAAATTCATCACGTAAATCTGTATGGGCATCGATATGAATTACGTGTAGATCTGGGTATTTTTCATATGCCGCTTGGATTGTTGGGAAACTTACTAAGTGCTCACCACCAACCATTAAGAATTTTTTATTATCTTGAACTACGCTACGTGTATATTCTAAAATCGTATCCATCGATTTTTGCGTATTTCCTAATGGCATTTCTAAATCGCCGCCATCATAAATTGCACATTTTTCAAGATCTTTCTTTAAATACGGAGAGTAAGTTTCTAATCCGTATGAATCCGGACGAATTGCCTGCATTGCAAAGCGAGTTCCAGGACGAAAACTAGTTGTTCCGTCGAAAGGAATACCGAATAATACGATTTCTGAATTAGAATAGTCACTTTCACAACCGATAAAAGTACTAACGTTTAAAGGTTTATTCATCACGTTCAAGCGCCTCCTTCACAAATGTAGGAAGTGCAAATGCACCAACGTGTAAATCTGTATTGTAATATTTCGTTTTCAGACCAAAATTGTCCCAAGTATCTACATCAATATCTTTAATTGGATGTAATGCCTTAGAAGCAAAACCGAATAACCAGTGCCCTGATGGATATGTTGGCATATGGAATTGATATACGCTTGCGATTGGGAAAATCCCTTTAATTTTTTTATGTGCTTTACGCATGTTTTCTGCATACTCAGCGAAGTATGGTGATTCGTGTTGATTAATTAGAATTCCTTTTTCATTTAATACACGGTAACATTCTTTGTAGAAAGCTGTTGTAAATAAACCTTCACCAACTGAAATCGGATCAGTTGAATCTACTAATATTAAATCAAATGATTGATCAGCTGCGTTTTGTACGTATGCTAGCCCATCATCAAAAATCAATTCCATACGTGGATCTTCTTCAACACCTGCTGCTGTAATTGGTAGATATTTTTGACTTAAACGGAATACTAACTCATCAATTTCAACCATTACTACTTTTTCTACTGATTTGTATCGTAGTACTTCACGAGCGGTACCACCATCACCCCCGCCTATAATCAATACTTTTTTAATAGCTGGGTTGGTAGCGAATGCTGGGTGCGTGATCATATCATGATAAACGAATTCATCTTTTTCATTGACCATCATCAACCCGTCTAAAGTGAAGAACGTACCAAACTCTTCACCTTTATAGAAATCTATTTTTTGAAACGGAGATTGTTCACTATGAATTTCTTCGTTATATCCGATTGAAAATTTACAGTGATCGCTCCATTGCTCTGTATACCATTTCATTAAATCACGCCCTCTAATACTTCTTGTTTCACTAAAATCGTATCAATTTCTTGTTCTGCAAATTGGCGGATTTTATCTGCCATTCCACGAGGCACTTCAAATGATTCTGTCTTTTTCGCTTGTAGTTTTTGCTCTAAATATTCTGCTGCTTTCCAAGGGCTTACTGAGTCACCACAAGTGTAAACATCTACTGAAGCAAATCCGTATTCTGGCCAAGTGTGAATCGTTAGATGTGATTCAGCAATAATGACTGCACCCGAAACTCCATAAGGGTTGAAATGGTGGAAGCACGATTCTACAATTGTTGCCCCAGAATAATCTGCCGCTTCATTCATAAACTGCTCGATTAAAGCATTTTGCTCAATAATTTCACTTGGACAACCATAAAATTCTATTAATACGTGTCTACCTAATGTTGATAATTCAATGCTCATTTATTTGTCTCCCTTACGACAGTGATGTGATTTTTTTCTTTCGTTTCGATCAGAACATTCCCAAGATTAAGAAAATAGAAGTCATATAATTCTACTACGTCCTCTGAAATAACTTCTCCGGGGATTATTAGTGGTATTCCTGGTGGATATATCATTAATGAATCTGCACTGATTCGACCTACCGCATTATAAATTGAAATTGTTTCTGTTTCTGCATTACACGCCTGTTGTGGTGTCATAGCTAAACTATTTATTTGATTCGCTGTCACATGAGGTGACTGAATGGCATCTTTTTTTGCGTGTTTACGTTCTATTTGTTTTAATGCCTGTACTAATTTACCGATTGTTTCATTCGTATCAACATGACTTATGACTGCCATTATGACATATCCTTCAGCAAGTTCTAATTGAATGCCATGCTGTTGTTTCAATATTGTGTAAACTTCAAAACCAGTTAAACCAATATCGTTCACACGAATCACAAGTTTCGTCCAATCATATGACTGACTAAAATTTTGTTGTACGTATTCAGCTTTTAGCACTTCATAGCTTGAATTTTTTTCAATTTCATCAATTGCCGCATCAACAATTGGCTTTAACTTGCTATAACGTTGCTGTCCGAACAACGCTAAATCACGTCTTGCTACATCTAAAGAACTCATTAATAAATAATTAGCACTCGTCGTTTGAAGCATATTTAAAA
Organism: Lysinibacillus sp. NPDC096418; assembly: GCF_044762775.1. Taxonomy (NCBI): domain Bacteria; kingdom Bacillati; phylum Bacillota; class Bacilli; order Caryophanales; family Bacillaceae; genus Lysinibacillus; species Lysinibacillus sp. NPDC096418. The sequence goes on along the minus strand of NZ_JBIWEY010000016.1, from coordinate 11,948 downwards.
CTTTTTGCAAATGCTTCGAATCGATTCGTTGCTCTTGTAGTAAAAGAAGCGAACTTTGCGTTAAGGAACCACCCGTTTTATGCATACTAATCGTAACTGCATCTGCACCAGCACGTATCGCATCATTTGCATCAGGTAAAAATGTTAAATGTGCTCCGTGGGCACTATCTACAAGTACTGTTACGTTTTGTTCATGTGCGAGCTTACAAATTTCTTGCAGTTTATTCATTGAACCAAAATATGTTGGATACGTCACAAGTAAAGTTTTCGCTTGTGGATTTTCTGCAAGTGCCAATTTTACATTTTCAACTGAAATGCCGTGTGCAATACCAAAATGTTGATCAACTTCCGGTTGAATAAATACGGGTTTTGCACCACTTAATATAATGCCGTTCATCACTGATTTATGGCAGTTACGAGGTACGATTAATGTATCTCCTGGTTTACATGTCGCTAAAATCATCGCAAGAATACCAACAGAAGTTCCATTTACTAAAAAGTAAGCGTAGTCTACATTAAATGCTTGCGCAGCTAATTCCTGAGCTTCTTTTATAACCGATTCCGGATGACTTAATAAATCAAGTTCCTTCATCGAATTGACGTCCATTCTTAACGTCATTTCTCCAAGCGCCCATTTTAATGGGTTTGTTTCTAGCCCCATTTTATGTCCAGGTACATCAAACGGCGTAACGTCTTGTTTAGCATAGTTGACCAAAGCTTCAAATAATGGCATGCGATCTTGAGTGGCTAAAAATTCCTCTGTAGCCACTCGATCTTGCACGCATTGCATCATTGCCCTATAGCAACTGCTAAAAGTTGCTCTAATTCCGAGACTTTATCTGTTTTTTCCCAAGATACGTTTACATCACTACGTCCAAAATGACCATAAGCCGCAACTTGTTGATATTGTGGTTTACGTAGATCTAACATGTTGATAATGCCAGTTGGCGTTAAGTCGAATAATTGACGAATCGCTTCTAGAATTTCTTCTTTCGCTACTTTTTCTGTACCAAATGTTTCTAAAGCAATACTAATTGGTTCACTTACACCAATTGCATATGATAATTGGATTTCACATTTATCTGCTAAGCCTGCTGCAACAATATTTTTCGCAACGTAACGCGCTGCGTAAGCCGCTGAGCGGTCAACTTTTGTGCAGTCTTTACCAGAAAATGCGCCACCACCATGACGAGCTGCGCCGCCATAAGTATCAACAATAATCTTACGTCCTGTTAAACCAGCATCTCCGTGTGGTCCCCCTACTACGAAACGACCGGTCGGATTAATTAAAATACGGAAGTCCTCATTCAGTCCAAATTGCTTCGCAACAGCTTTAATTACGTTTTCTGTAACGTACTCAGTAAAAGCTTCTTGGTCAAAATCATCATCATGTTGAATTGACATTAAAACAGTATCAATTTTAGGTTGCTTACTATTCGTATAATCAATCGTTACTTGTGATTTCATATCTGGGCGAGCCCATTTGAATTGACCATTTTTACGTTGTTCAGTTGCACGTTTTACAAGCATATGCGCCATTTCAATGGCTAAAGGCATGTAGTTTTCAGTTTCATTCGTCGCAAAACCGAACATAATCCCTTGGTCACCTGCACCAACTTCTTTTGTATCGCTTGAAGAATCAACCCCCATTGCGATATCAGGTGATTGTGTGTGTACTAAAACTTGTACGTCGCAGGTATGACCATCAATACCGAACTTATCATCTGTATAACCAATGCCGATTAGGGTATCACGGGCAATTTTTTCGATATCTAGTTCAGCTTTTGTTGTGATCTCTCCACCAACAATTACCGTGTTTGTCGTTGTGAATACTTCGCATGCCACACGTGATAGCGGATCTTGCGATAATGCTGCGTCTAATACTGCATCTGAAATTTGGTCTGCAATTTTATCTGGATGTCCTTCCGAAACAGACTCCGATGTGAATAATACTTTTTCTGACAATTTTCACTGCTCCTAACAAATTTATAGTTTTAGGGCATAAAAAAAAGCTCACCCAATTTAAGGAAAGCTTCGAATACTATCAGCTGCTGTTCCTCTTATTGTTCACAAAAGTAAATTTTGTGCTCAGGTTCGGCCCACTGGATTTAATTCATCTTGAACTAAATTGTTTGGCCACCGTATCTTCGACCCCTCGTCTCAACGGTTATTAATAAGAGCTATATTATTATGCTGAGACTCATATTAAGTCATAAATATTTGAGTGTCAATTAATTTTTTGAAATTTTTTTTGTGATTAATCGCTATGAAAATTATTTCATTTCCCCTTTTTCGCAAAAAAACACTGAGTCCGGCATTTTATACCGAACTAATTTTTATTATAAATAGCGCATGTTAATTCATTCATAGGTTTTCTATTTATAATAGAATGAACTCCTATTAAATTTATAGAAATATGCGTCAAAATAACAAGTCGTAATCAAAAAATTTTTGGATTAACTAAGAAGAATTTAGAATCTTTAGAGTGATTTATTAATTAAAAGTATTTGAATTTCTAAAATTCCGACTTTTAATTACAGACAGTTAATTCGGAAATTCTACTGAAATTGGCGTACTAAACACTTGTTGAAATTCAAAAAACTTGTAACTTGTATTACCATCTGGCGATTAGTAGATGATAAATAAATTGTACGATATGATGGATTTTTTTCTTTAGATAAAAATTATATGAAACAAAAAAAGATAACTTAAATTACTATTGATAAAAAAGATGCTGTTTCAATTGCTTAGAGCGCTTAAAACATGCTGCTATTCTTCATTAACCACCAGCATGTCCGCTCCAAAAACACATATATTTTTCAAAAAAAAATCCCCCTAAGTCGCAAATTCCAACCTAGGAGGATCTCATTTATTTCTGCCAATTACTCAATTCTTTCAGTAATTCTGGCAGTTGTAGTTTTTTTACGTCAATCGGTGGCAATGCTTTGATAAATTCCTTACCATACGATTTCGTTGAAATGCGGCGATCCAATACAATAAAGGCGCCTTTGTCCTGGGATGAACGGATCAATCGACCAAAACCTTGCTTAAAGCGCATGATGGCTTCTGGAAGCGATAGCTCATTGAACGAGTTGCGGCCTTGCTCGGATAAATGCTTGGCACGTGCCTTAAATACAGGTTCTTCTGGTGACGAGAATGGTAAGCGTACGACAATAACAGATGCTAGTGCATCGCCAGGTACGTCTACCCCCTCCCAGAAACTATTTGTACCAAAGAGAACAGCATTGCTAAATTTTTGGAATGATTTTAGAATGCGCATGCGACTTCCGCCTGTGACTCCTTGTGCAAATAGCATATAGTCATCAAGTAGTTCACTATCTTGAATGAGCTCAACCGTTTTTCGCAGCATATCCTGTGCGGTAAAGAGCACAAAGCAACGCCCTTCTGTCATCCGTACGGTACGCGTAATAGCGAGCGCGACCGCTTCGATGTACTCGGCTTGTGACACTTGCTGGATGTCAGGCATATCTGTGACAATATACGCCTTTGCCCCTGCATAGTACGCTGGTGGTGCCTGAAGTTGCAGGACATTTACGTTGTCTTGAATGCCAAGTTGACGCGTGATAAAGCGTTCATTGCCTGGTACAGTCATCGTACCTGACGTCCACACGATGCTTGCTTGTATACGCAGAGGGTCGAGTACTTTCTCAATGATCGGCGTAACATTAATTGGCTTTTTAAAGACATGTAAACTCCCTGGCACACTGCGTCGATCGATTTCAAGCCAAACGGAGTTGTCTTCTTGCGGCGATAGGAATATTTCTTCCCAGTCTGTAATTTTCAACTTCATTTCACGAACCCAATAGTACCATTCAGATAATAGGAATTTCTCATTTTTATCGAGTTGCTCGATGTCGTTTTCAAAGGAGCGTCCCACTTCTTCTGCAAGGTCAACCCACTGTTGGAACAGTTTGCTGACACGGATAAAAGGCTCTTTTGCGAGTTGTAATTCTTCTAAGAAGAGTGTACGTTTACTCCCAACTGTTTGCTTTCCTTTGAAGTATTGTTGCATTTTTTGTACGACATGCTGAACCGTTTCATCAAAAATTCGTTGTAGGCGCATAAATTGTTCGTCGAAGCGCTGTAAGTTTTGCATCGAGACGCGTTGTTTCTTTTTGGCAGCTTGGCTAAACTGTTGGTACAGTGCACTTTCTTCCATAGTACCAATCTGGCCGAATACATATTTCCACTGCGTATATGAGAATACTGTTTCGTCCTGTTGCATAGCTGCTTGGATAAATTGATGGGCTTCATCTATGATCCAGCCATCAATTTGTGTAAAGATCGGCGTTTGACGCACTAAATCACTAAGCACCATCGAATGATTCGTTACGATGCAGTCGGCGGTTTCGCTCTTTTTTAATGCTTGTTCATAGAAATCAAAACCTCTTGCTGGTTTTTCATCAGGCATTTTTCTGATTTTATCTAAAAATAACTGTCCACCACCAGAAACATTGAGTTCACTTAATACACCGGTTTCGGTTTTTGTAAGCCATACGAGTAGCTGTAAAATGGTAAACGTTTCATCATAAGATTCTTCTCCATATGCGATGCATTGCTCAAAGCGTGATAAGTCGATGTAATGATGCATGCCTTTTAACACAGCTATATTGACCTTTGTACCTAGAATTTTTTCAACTTTTGGTAGCTCATCATCGACAAGTTGCTCCTGTAAATGCGCTGTGTATGTGCTAATGGCAATTTTCTTGTTATGTGCTCGTGCATACATAATGGCTGGCAGTAAATAGCCAACGGTTTTTCCGATACCTGTTGATGCCTCGATTACACATTCTTCTTTTTTGTTTAGTGCTTGCCAAATGGCATCCATCATCGCAAATTGCGCCGGGCGTTGCTCATAATTTTTCATCGATTTTGCCATGAGAGCTTCCTTGTCAGCTGCTGCTTGCGGGTAAGGCACTAAGTCATGATTGTCTGTATGATTTTTTCGGCCATCACCTATGGCAAAATTTCGGTGGTACGAAACATTTTCATGTGTAGTAACATGTTGGCGTTTAATTTGCAGTGCCTCGAAAAAGAGTTGTGACAAATTGGATTTCAAACGAAACGATCGTTTATGCATTTGCTCGAGTGTTAATTGCGGTAAGTTCAATAATTCCTTCCAGCAACGTTTGAAAAGCTCAGCAGTTGCGCGTGCATCCTCGTCCGCACGGTGTGCATTTGTTAGCTTGATGTTTAGGTCAGCAGCTAAATCGCCTAACTTGAAGCTGAGTGAAATCGGATACAATATTTTCGCAAGCTCGACTGTATCCATGCTTTTGCCCTGCCACTTCGGTAAACCTGCTCGTTTGAACTCTGCTTGTAAAAAGGATAAGTCAAAATCCGTATTATGCGCGACGAAAATACAATCGGCAATTAGTTCATATATGTAATCCGCATGTGCCTCAAACGGCAAAGCATCCTTGACGTCCTCATCTGTAATATGCGTTAAATCTTGAATAAAGGAAGGAATCGCTTTCCCCGGATGAATAAATTTCGTATAAGTACGTTCAATTTCCCAATCCTTCATAATAACAATCGCAATTTGAATCATCCGGTCACCATTTGCAGGCGAATGACCGGTAGTCTCCAAATCAACAATTGCATACTTTTGACTTTCCATCATCATCTCAACTCACAGTTCACTTTTGTATAGATAAATTTTATCATAAATAAGGCTCAGCGGTCATGCTTCTGCCATTTTACGAAGGTTTCTACATCAGAAGAGTGTTTCGCGGCCGGAGAGAGTAAAAATTTGCCAAACCCAAGCGGACTCCACATCATGTTGAGCGACTTTCTACCTAACTTGAGCAACTTCCCCTCCATATTGAGCGAACCTCTACCTAACTTGAGCGACTTCCTCTCCATGTTGAGCGACTCTCCGCCTAACTTGAGCGACTTCCTCTCCATGTTGAGCGATCCACAGCCTTACCCGAGCGAACTACTCCTAATGTTGAGCGAACCTCTGCCTAACCTGAGCGCATCCCTCCTCACGTTGAGCGAACCTCTGCCTTACCCGAGCTAACTCCTCTTCATGCTGAGCGAACCTCTGCCTAACCTGAGTGAATCCCTCCTCATGTTGAGCGATCCACAGCCTTACCCGAGCGAACTACTCCTCATGTTGAGCGAACCTCTGCCTTACCCGAGCGAACCCCTCTTCATACTGAGCGACTTATAACCTAACTTAAGCGACCTCATAAAAAAAGAAGCATACACAAATGTACACACTTCTCACAATAATTACAGCACCGTTGCTTCCGGCTCATACGCTATCATTTCTTTAATAGTATTACCTTCACCCATAATCGCTACAGTAGGCTTATGATCCTTGGCCTCGGCATTATCTACATATACGTAAGAGATGATAATCACAATGTCCCCACGTTGCACAAGCCGTGCTGCGGCACCGTTGACGCAAATCACGCCTGAACCACGTGCACCAGCGATAATGTATGTTTCAAAACGAGCACCGTTGTTGTTATTAACTATATGCACCTTTTCGTTCGGTAGCATACCGACTGCATCTAAAATATCTTCATCGATTGTTATAGATCCCACATAATTCAAATCCGCTTCTGTTACTGTCGCACGGTGAATTTTACCGTTCATCATCATTCGTAGCATATTACAGTCCCTCTTTCACATTAAAAATACGGTTATCAATTAAACGGGTATTGCCAATATAAACGGCTGCCGCTAGTAGTACCTGTTCTGTATCTTCTGTAACTGGCACTAAATCCGGATAAGCCAAAAGTTCAATATAATCAATCTTGCCGTTTGTACGCGTCACAATATGGACTTTCGCCTTCTCAAGTGCCTCCGCCGCATCACCATTCTCTAAAAAGCTGTCGCGTGCTACCTCCAACGCTTCGTTGATCGCTGGTGCTTGTTGACGGTCTACTTCACTTAAATAGACATTGCGTGAAGATTTTGCTAAGCCATCCTCCTCACGTACAATTGGCACAACTCGCATATCTAATGGGAAGTTATAGTCACGGACCATCGTGGCAATAATCGCCACCTGCTGGGCATCCTTTTGACCAAAGTATGCACGGGTTGGCTGTGTTAAATGGAATAATTTCGCTACGACCTGTAAGACACCATCAAAATGTCCAGGTCGACTTGCTCCGCACAATACGGTAGCTTGCTTGCCCGCGTGAATACGAATACCTCCGTCATGTGGATACATCTCCTCGACGCTCGGTGCGAAAACAATATCCACACCCGCCGATTCAGCTAACGCTGTATCACGTGGTAAATCACGCGGATAGCTTTCAAAATCTTCGTTCGGACCAAATTGTGTAGGATTGACAAAAATACTCATGACAACGAGGTCATTTTCTGCTCGTGCCACCTTTGCCAGTGTTAGATGTCCTTCATGTAAATAGCCCATTGTTGGTACAAGGCCGATTGTTTTTTCACTTATTTTTGCTGCTTGAATTTCTACTTTTAATGCTGCGATAGTTGTAACGACTTTCATCTACTTTACGCCCCCATAAAGTTGATCCAGTGCTTCGTCTTTCATCGTGAAGAAGTGCTTTGGAGCTGGGAAAGTCCCAGCCTTCACTGATTCTACATAGCCAGTAATCCCCTTACTTGCCACTGTCCCCATATCCCCAAACTGTTCAACAAATTTCGGTACATGATGTGATCCATAGCCAAGCATGTCGTGGTAGACAAGTACTTGACCATCTACTTCCACTCCGGCCCCGATTCCAATCGTTGGAATGATTAAGTTCGCAGATACGATTTCAGCTACTTGATGTGGAATGCATTCTAGCACAACTGCACATGCACCTGCCGCTTCACATTTTTTTGCATCTTCTATCAATTTTTTCGCTTGTTCTGCTGTTTTACCTTGGACTTTATAGCCACCTAAAACCCCCGCAGATTGTGGGAGCAAGCCTAAATGCGCCACTACAGGAATCCCTGCAGATGTCAACTTCGCAATAACAGGTAAAACATCATCCGCACCTTCTACCTTTAGTGCATCTGCACCTGTTTCTTGCATCATGGCTATGGCAGTTTTTAAAGTGTCGTTGACATCGCCATGATACGAACCAAATGGCATATCAACGACTACAAACGTATCCTTCGCACCGCGTCGTACCGCTTTTGCATGATGCACCATGTCTGCAACCGTCACTGGCATCGTCGAATCATACCCAAGTACGACCATACCCAATGAATCTCCTACTAAAATCATATCGACGCCAGCTTCCTCTGCAGACCTTGCTGATGGATGATCATAAGCTGTAAGCATTACGATTTTTTCACCAACTGCTTTCATCCTTAAAAAATCTGTTGTAGTTTTCAATTGAACTCCTCCTTTTTTAAGAGAAGAAAACAATAAAAACCCTTCCGTACCTAAAAATGGGCAGAAGGGTAGTGTGTTCGTTCAATCAGAACGCTTCGTTTTCTTCCGTCCCTGTCTATGAAGATCAAGGCAGATATTTATTGTAGTTGTCTTACGGTTTTGAAGGTGCCGTTCACAAAAGGATACTGCCCTTCAGCACATACTATAACAGATTCCCTGTCTCATATCCAAACAATATTTTCTATAATAATAATTTTCTAATTACTATTTTCACATTATTTGACAAACCATGTTATACGCCATATACTATCCTTATACTATACAGCATATAATATAAAACCTTGTATAGGGATATGAATGTGAGGTGGATAAATTGACGTTTCAACTTGGCTCGGCTTTGTTGGATGCCTGCGTACTTGCGATATTGGAGAAAGAAGACGCTTACGGCTATTCATTGACCCAGCAAGTACAATCTGTGATGGATATTTCGGAATCGACGCTTTATCCTGTATTACGGCGTTTGCAAAAGGTCGATTTTTTAACAACCTATGACCAGCCATTTCAAGGAAGAAATAGACGGTACTATCGTATTACTCAAGATGGTCGCCTAAGATTACTAGAGCTTCTTACCGAATGGCAAATTTATAAAAAGAAAGTAGATAGTGTACTAATAGGAGGGAATTTAGATGGATAAAGCGGGCTATTTAAACAGTCTAAGAAGCAGATTACACCGACTTCCAGAGCATGAGATCGACGCTGCGCTTATTTATTATGAAGAATATTTCGATGAGGCCGGAGAAGAAAACGAACAACAAGTCATTCAGCAACTTGGCCCCCCTTCCCAGGTAGCTGCACAGATTCTGGCTGACTTAGCCATTAAAGATTTAGACGCGACACCAAAATCTACGAAAAAAAATATGTCAGCTTTCTGGCTCATCATTCTTGCGATACTGTCGGCACCACTTTCGCTACCACTTCTTGCTACAGCAATCGCACTCATCTTTTCAGCAGGTGCCGTCGTATTTAGCTTTGTTATCGCAATTGTTGCCACTGTGGGTGGTATTTTATTTGGTGGACTCGTTGCCCTTGTCTCAGGTTTTCTTATCCTTACAGATCATTGGCCGACTGCGCTACTCTTTATAGGGGTTGGACTTACAATTACAGGATTCGGAGTATTAATCTTCTCTCCTACTATTCGTCTAATTAAAAGAATTGGTCTTGCTTGTGTAGAAGGCTTAGCACGGTTATTTCAAAGAATTACACGTAAACGAAAGGGGCGTATCTAGTGACTTCGCTTAAACAAATTGCAGGCAGTATGATCGTGATAGGCATTATATTAGCCATTATCGGTTATGTCTCTGGTGGGAAATGGTCTATCGCAGTAAATAATACTGGTATTTACGTTCCTAATGAACAGTCTCTTGTAACGAATTCATATGAACTAGACGCATTTACAAGCATTAACATTGACAATGAACATGTAGATGTAGAAATACTGCCATCGGATAGCTATTCGATAGAAGTAAGCTCTTTTGAAACTACAGATGTTTCGTATGAAGTAAAAGGAAGGACGCTTACAGTAGCTACTAAATACACGAAGAATAATGCGATCCTATTAGGTTTTACATCATTTAAAACACCTAGCATTAAAATTTATGTACCAAAAGATACGAAGCTCTCAAACATTGCATTAGACTCAAGTTTTGGCGATGTAAACCTGGAGCACTTAAATTTCCAACAACTCAATCTAATTGTAAGACATGGAGATCTTTCAATGAAGGATATTGTGGCAGGGCATACTGAAATTACGCAATCCTTTGGAGACGTGTCGTTACGACAATTTTCTAGTACGAGTTTCACTGCTGAAAGTGAGCATGGTGATATCGATATCGACGGTGAATTAAACGGAAAATCGACATTCGATTCAAGTTTTGGCGATATTGACCTTCAGTTACTAAACAAAGAAAGTGAACTCGGTTTAGACTTAAATATGAATTTTGGAGAAATCTCATTTAATGATCAATCAATAGAGGGTGATTTTTCTCAATCACACAATGGGGATAATCAGCTACAAGTCTCCCTTTCACACGGAGACCTCGACTTATCACTTAAATAAGAAAATAGGAGGGAGAGATTAACGCCCAACTTCTCATACCACCGTCCATATACGGCGGTTCAACTAAGACGCTCCTTCTAGTTCATATGCAAATCGAATGCACCAATAAAAAGAAACAAAGGAATATTTGGTTCCTTTGTTTATTTTTTATTATAACCTGCAAAAGTATATAGAATTGTTGAATCAATTTATTACGCCAAAATAAATATAAAAATTATAGTTTTGTTCAATTTGGACGGTGAAATAAAATAGCCTTCCAAAATCCATTATCGATTCTGGATTCCTTTTATTTCCGCACCGTATTTTTTAAAAATTGATTCTTTAATTTGTTGATGCAGTAATAAATCTGCTTGTAGTTCTCGTAATCTTAATTCTAGTGAATTAACCGGGCTATGTCTGTTCATCTATAATACATCCATGAAGTAAAACTAGCTTACAATTTAGCTAAATACGGAAGACAGGAGATGTGTAAACATTTTTTTATAAATTAAGCCCCCACTCAACCGACAGGAATATTGTCGGTTGAAATGTAGATTAATGGAATGATAGGATTAAATTAACTCGATGGTAAGTGTGCTATAGCAAACTGTAGTTAAGATAATAGGAAAATATCTTTATTCGGATTAACACGAAACTTTGTTCTTACTAAAAGGAATGTTACTTTAGGTAACTATATCGTGGGAAACATGATAATCAGCTGAAAGAAGAGTAACAAACATTATATATCAATATATTCTTTCAGCAAATGTCAAGCACGACTTTAGGTGATGGAGTAAATGTTTTTGCTTTTGTACCATGAGCATTTTCAACTTGAACAGTTGCATTTTGATCAAAACCTTGTACATTACTTTGTATAAAAGACTTTTGCTTAAGAAATCAGTTAATTTATGGTGGTGAAACAGGGACAGTTATGAAAAATCAAATGTATGGAGTATTATGTATTATTGTTGGTCTGATTATATTAATTGGATTACCTAATATAATCTATCCGTATGATAACTTCGATGTTTACGTTCGTTTGACTGAAGGTATAGTTAATGCTTTACGTTGGGTAACGTTTAGTTTGTTCATGTTTATTTTGGGAATAAAATTGTATTTTAAGGATAAGTAAATTAGATATATTAAAAAAGCTGTATGATAAAATTATTTGTATTCTAATTAATCGAACACTTTATGTGAAAGCACTCTTAAAACGAGTGCTTTTTTTGCTTACAGTTAGCTAATAAAAGCCGCTTCTCTATTGTTACGTTCCCACTAGGGGTTGTGGACCAACCTCTTCTCATTAATAAAGAATCACTAGAGAACAATTCACGTAATTTCTATGGTCAAGATAATTTCTAACAGAATGAAAAGAGGCTGGGACAAAAAGGTTTCAGTTCATATGAAAAAACGAGATTGCATAATGCAATCTCGTTTTTTGCGTTTGTTTTTGAAAATATGCGGTGGAGGATTATCCTCGGACCGCATATTTTCTTAAGTTTACAGCCATTAATGCGA
>NZ_JBIWEY010000015.1:0-97079 GCF_044762775.1 Lysinibacillus sp. NPDC096418 | reverse complement strand
GGCAAGATGGCATATGCAGTACTTGAAATGACACCATTGCCAAAAGATATTCAAGGGAAATCACCAGAAGAATTACTGTTTTTATACCGACAGGTAGAGGGGTTAAAATCGCCCCAGCTACCAAAAGCCAAACAATTAGTCGAAGTGGCACAGCACTCTATCGGACTGACAGAGGGGCTAGTGATGGCACGAATAGAAATCGCCACACTTCTAGCTCAGTACAAATTGATGCAAAACCAACTAGACGCCTTAACTGAACAGTTAATCGAACTATCGAAAGAAATAACGGACTATGAATACTTAGGTTCTGTTCCAGGGATCGGCAACGTAACGATTGTCGAGCTACTTTCAGAAGTCGGTTCTCTCACACAATATGAGCATCCACGCCAATTAATCAAACTAGCGGGCCTCACGTTACGTGAAAACTCCTCTGGACAGCACAAAGGACAAAAACGGATTTCCAAACGTGGTAGAAGGAAACTTCGAGCCCTGTTATTCCGTGTGATGATACCGTTAATTCGTCATAATGAAGCCTTTAAACAATTACATGAATATTACACTACACGCACCGTCAATCCCCTTCGTAAGAAGCAATCGATTGTCGTGCTCTGTGGAAAGTTACTGAAGATTTTACACACCTTGTGCAAGAAGAAAGTGCATTTTGATGTGAACCAAATGATGAAAGACCTCTACTGTCTCGTAGAGGCAGCCTAAGCAACACCTTAGCTCGACCACAACAGAAGGATGACACGGAGAAGCCGGCAATATTTATTACGCAAGACTGCGAGTCCCTTAAGGAGCATCGCCAGCCTCTGCCTTATGAATAGACCGAACGAAGGAATGTATGCGCTAGACGCCAAGAGACATGGGAGGGTACGTCATCATAAGCATCGCAGAGATCCGATTGTGCATCACATAATGGATTATTGAGTTAATTTTATCCAATTAACTTTAGCGAAGCGTACCCATCAAATGACAATGTATTGAAGAACTAGAAAAGACTATATGTAAGATGCGGAGAAAAAATATTTTCACCACTTAAAAAAAGGGTCAAATCGTTGATATATCAACATTTATTGAGGGAGGAAAAGACATGCAAATACTATTAATTCGACACGGGGAATCGGAAGCAGATATTTTAAACGTACATGAAGGAAGAGCTGATTTTGAATTAACTGAAAGAGGTAGAAGCCAAGTGGGAAGTTTAGCACAAAAAGTCAAAAATGATTTCCCACCAGATTTTATATGGGCGAGTACTCTAAAAAGAGCACGCGAAACCGCTGAAACATTAGGAGAAACTATAGGGTGTCCAGTACAATTGGAAGAAGAATTAATGGAGTTTAATAATGGTGTACAAGCTGGATTATCCTTTGAAGAAGCGAAAAAGTATCCTGAGCCAAAATTTTTTCATGAAAGTTTTGAAAATGGAGAGACATTCATAGAATTTCGAATGAGAATTGAAACGATATTTTCTAAGATTGTGACAGGAAATACATATGAGCGAATAGCGATTGTTGCGCATGGTGGGGTAATTAATAATATACTCCGTGCTTTTTACCAAATGCCAATCAACATGGATTATTATTTTAGAATTGGAGATACAGGAATTAGTTTAATTGAACTTACTGATAAGGAAAAGGTAATTCACTTTATAAATGATACGAATCATTTAGGGAATATATAGGATAACTTTATTAAAAATTTTGTTCAACTTTTTAAGAAAACACACTATTTAATCAATAGAATCCCACCGTTAATTTTAAAACGGTGGGTTTTTATAACGAAAATCAACGTTTACAGGATACTTTTAATCAAATTTTATTTCAACGCTACGGGAGGACATCTATTTGAGGACAGATATAGATAATTGGGAATCAATCACCGTAACAGAGATTTATAAACTCTTTTCTATTATTCCGATTAAATGGGGTATTGCAGGGGGATGGGCTTTAGATTTACATATAGGCAAACAGTCAAGGGTACATGATGATATAGATGTAATAATACTTCGAGAGGAACAATTGACTGCCTATAAACATTTGTCAGGTGATTGGATGTTATACAAAGCAGAGAATGGGAGACTTGTTCCTTGGCAAGAAGGCGAGTTTTTAAAAACCACAAATGACATCTGGGCTACTAAAAGCAGTAGTTCCCCCTGGGCTTTTCAAATTATGTTAGTAGAGACAGAGCAACAATCCTGGATATACAGGAGAGAAAAATCTATTCGAAGAAGATTAGAGGATATATTTTTAAGAACAGATGATGAGATACCTTACTTGAGACCCGAGATTCAACTCCTTTATAAGGGTGGTAGCTCAAAGGTTAGAGAAAAAGATTTTAAAGATTTACAAATTATGCTTCCATATTTACTGCCTGAACAAAGGGATTGGCTAAAAATGACTTTGAAAAGACAATTTCAAACTGGTCATTCGTGGTTTGATTATATCTAAGAGGGAAATATGATTTAATAGAGAAACTGCACAAAATGTTAAGTGAGCTGGATGTAACAATAAGGTATAAAGATACATTTAATGAACACTTTGATAAATTTAAAAAATAAGGTAAATCACTACTTATCTTTAAAGAGAAATAAAATAGTACAAATTGATAAAAAAGCACTTGAACTTTACTCATTAGGAAATGAATCATTGAAAATGAGTAACATAAAGGCAGTTGGAATAGTGACCTACATTACAAAATAGTTGTTGATGGAAAACCTTTTTCTGCAAGATTCATTAAGAATAAACGTTCCCCAAACAATGTATTTGGTGAAATCTCAAATGATACTTTATTTGAACAAACAAAGTTTTGTCGATTCTTTGTAAATAATCAAATGCACAGCGTGGTGAAAAATTATTGAAACTAATTCCAAAAAATTATGATGCTTGTTAAATTAAAGGGCGTTACTTGAAGACCATTGAGCCGCTTAGACAGCTCTTTTTTCTTATTGTACTAACGAAGTAGGTTTGTTGAAGAAGGATATTTTCTGTTTTAAGCGAATTAGAATGTCAAACAAACCCTTACACGAATACAGGTATTTAAAATAACAGGAACATAGGAGGCATGAGTTATGAAGATCAATAGAATAGATCATGTGAGTATAAACGTAAATAATCTTTCAGAGGCTAAAGCTTTTTTTCTTGATTTAGGACTTCAAGTGCAAGCGGAATGGGAATTGGATGGAGAACAGTTGGACAGAATAGTTGGGCTAAATAATGTTAAGACGGCATGTGTAGGATTGGGGATGCCAGATGGTGAGGCATGGATAGAGCTAGTTAAATTCAATTCGCCGTCAGATGAAAAAGGTATTCAGCAACCTTTTGCAAATACGCTGGGTATACGCCATATTTGCTTTGCTGTTGAAGATATTGAAGCGATTGTTGCAAAATTGAAAAAGAAAGGCACGGAAATCTTTAGTGAGATACAGCAATATGAAGAAAGTTATAAGTTATGCTACGTTCGTGGTCCAGAGGGAATTATTTTAGAGTTGGCGGAGAAAATCGGGTAAATATTGAAAGGGACTTTGAATGATTTGATCTTCAACTTTAAAGATTTCTTCTTAAACTATCGGTGGCATTTGTGAAAAGGGCAGCGTCATATAGATGTTGTCCTTAATTAATTAAAAGTACCTTTGATAAAACTCTTTTCTAGGTCTTCGAATTCTATGTGAAAGACTAGATGGTTTAAATGCTTCCCTGAAACCGAAAGATACTAAAAGCTACTATATAGGCTGTGATACGTCTTTAGGTGCGTGTGATTTATCAATTTAACTTTAGGCCCAGGGGAAATTTCATAGGTCATGCGGTCCTTCCCTACAGGAATGTACTGTCCGCCATCTGTAGGTTCAATTTTAAATATAATTCGCAATAAAGACTTAATAATATCCTTTCGAGAAAGAAAAGAGGATGCAACTCTGTGAATTACAGAATTACATCCTCTTTCTAGGAAAAGGGAAATTACCCTTTTTGAACGTTAGTTGCTTGAGGACCACGTTGTCCTGCTTCAATTTCAAACGTTACTGGTTGATCTTCTTCTAAAGTTTTGAATCCTTCGCCTTGGATAGCTGAGAAATGTACGAATACATCTTCGCCACCTTCACGTTCGATAAATCCAAAACCTTTTTCTGAGTTAAACCATTTTACTGTACCTTTTTCCATGAGAAAAAACCTCCGTTGCGTAATCCGCTTTTATTACTATTTTAGTCAATTACATAAGGCGTAAATCACAGATTTGCAACTTAGTAAAATCAAAAATAACTTTATTTTAAAATAACATTACCCAAATAAAATTTCAATTAGGTCGAATAAGAAATAGATTACAATAATGTGACACAATCAGTTATTAGTTTGTGAATAATCCTACTTAAACTGATGGGAGCTTTACGTTAAAAATAAGTGAGTTGCTAAACAACTCACTTTTCTTTTTGTACTAGCGGAGGAGTTTAGTTGAATAAGCATTTACATTTGGTTACTAATATGGCTATCATCATAAAAGTTAAGGAATATTGAGCCACCTTAGTTTGAGGTTAAAGCAAGTAAGAAAAAGCCAATTTATTTAAGGATTAAAGCTTGAATTAAAACTTATTGTGTTAATGAAGCGGGGTAGTCTAATAATAATGCTCTAGTGGTTCTTATCAAAAAGAAAGTATATTTAGATAGACGATCAGTTAAACAAAGATGAATTTGGAACTATTTTGAACTTCAAACGTCTAAAGGTGAAACAATTGGAAAGCTAAGAGTAGGTATAGAGAGTGGAATTAATAACAGACAAATTAATAATGATTGCTTTATTTGTTCTAATCATTCATTCAATCGAAACACTTGCTTATGCAGTACGTTTATCAGGAGCACGTGTAAAGTTACTAGCTTCAGCTTTAGCACTTTTTAATGTAATGGTAATGGTTTCTAGGTTAGCGAACATGATGCAACAACCGTTTACAGGGAGTTTAGTGGATACAGTACCTACAGTCAATTCGTTAGCCTTTGTAGAAAGTCAATATCGATTTATTATTGGAGCAGCATCAATAGGTACGTTAATAGGGATATTATTACTTCCAACTTTCGTAGCAATCTTTTCAAGAGGAATTATTAATTTGGCTGAGGAAAGAGGTTCTATCCCAGCATTATTGAAAAAAGGGTTTACTTTTGAATATTTAAGACGTGGGATTAAACATATTCGTATGCCAAGCTTTACTTATTTAAAGGGAATTGGTTTGCGAGATATTCCAGTCAAATTATTTGTTATCAATATACTAATTACTGCGATTTATACTATTGGAGTTTTATCATCTTTATATGCAGGTTTATTAGTTCCCAAATTAAAGGCTACTGCTGTAATGGCTTCTGGATTAATCAATGGTGTGGCGACGATTCTTTTAATTATATTCATTGACCCTAAAATTTCAATTCTTGCTGATGATGTTATAAATAAGAGAGGAAGCTATCTAGATTTAAAAAGAGCTTCTGTAATGATGATGGCGTCAAGATTTTTAGGAACAATTTTGGCACAGTTTTTATTTATACCTGGGGCACATTATGTTGCTTGGTTTGCGAAGTTTATTGCATAATCGCTTTTCGAAATAAACC
This sequence comes from Lysinibacillus sp. NPDC096418, assembly GCF_044762775.1. Classification (NCBI taxonomy): domain Bacteria; kingdom Bacillati; phylum Bacillota; class Bacilli; order Caryophanales; family Bacillaceae; genus Lysinibacillus; species Lysinibacillus sp. NPDC096418. The sequence goes on along the minus strand of NZ_JBIWEY010000015.1, from coordinate 91,494 downwards.
AAGCTCAGATTCCTATTTTATTGTGCTAATGAAGCGGGTTAGTCCAATAAGGAACTCTATTTTAAAACGAATTTAATATTAGTTTCGGTGAACCGTATCATAAGTAAGTGCGGTTTTAGAAGGGGATTTCTCCTAAGTCATTTAGTGACTAAGAGATGGTCTCCTTTATTCATGTATTGATTTCCGTTTCAGACGTACGCGTTCCGCGGGCATAACTTCAGTCTCTTCGTCGCACCGCTCCTGCGGGGCATTCAGCTCATGCTATTCCAGCTGGAGTCGCCGCCTTCCACTACAATCCATCACCAACTAAAATAGTGATTTACTAAAAAGTATAAAAAAAACAGGTATAGAAAAAGTTCTCTTTTTCTATACCTGTTTCCATTTAAGAATTTGTTGGATAGTCCTTTTTCTCCAAACTGAGTATAAGCATAAAATGGGAATATAGTAGATTTATGAATTAAATGTTACTTTCATTTTAAAATGTGTATTGGTACGAGTGTTAAATATTGCTGCTGCAAGGGAACAAATGACAATAAAAATCGTTTGGAGAATGTAGCACATGCAAACAGAATCAACAATCAGTTCTTATTCATTGGTATCATATGAATGGTCTGTTAAGTGAATAGAGCCATTGAAGGTGACTGGCAATGGAAGGATATTAGGAACTAATAAAAGCGAATTGAAGTTATTAGAAGTCCTTATGGTCGTTCCTATCATCGGGTCGAAACAGGCTAGCGCTATCAAGGTAAACCGTATCATAAGTAATAGAGGTTTCCATGTATAATAGGATACAGATATAAAATTAAAAATAGTAAACTGATCTAGAACTAGACTATTAGCTAGAAATTATACTTTTACTTTTAATTTTAGTAGGTTTTGATTGGAGACATTGTGAATGTTAAGTGAACAGACGAGATATTCTAGGCTCGCGAGTATAACCAAAGTAATTAATACAAAGTTAGAACTACGTGAAGTTTTACAGCGTGTAACGCAGGCAATATCCGAGGAAATCGTGCATTGTAACTCGGTTGGTATTTATTTACCTGAAAAAGATGGCACATTTAGAGGATTTGTAGGGAAACCAGAAGATATGAATGGCATAACGCTCGATACACAGGTAATTGATATTGAAACAGACTTACTGGCCAAAGAGGTTATTGAAACTAAAAAAACCATCTATATCTCTGATACCTCAAAGGATAATCGGCCGGACCCGAGATCGGTAGAAGCCTTCAAAATTAAATCCTTATTAGCACTGCCTATCTCATATGAGCAAGAGATATTTGGTTTAGTTTTTTTATTTGATTATGGAACGCCGATGAATTTAACAGAATCAGAAATTCAGAGTGTTGAAGCATATGTGAATATGGCTGCAGTTGCAATTCAAAACGTAAATAATTTAAAGCAAAAGGAAAACCTTATTGCAGAAAAGCAGTTGTTACTCAATGTTACACGTGATTTGTCGATGTGTTCCTCTGTGCAGAAAAGTCTTGATAAATGTTTTTACTACTTAGGAAAGGTTTTAGGTAGCAAAAAAAGTGCAGCCCACATCCTGGATCCGTTGGGAAAAAACACAATCACATTCATGAAGTTTAATAAAGACTGTGATTGGACAGAAGCCAATTGGATGGAGAATCTTAAAAGCATAAGAATGAACCAAAGCTACGAAGCAATGATTCAACAGATTATTGAAACAAAAAGTATAATTCTCACTCCAAATATAGATAGTATGAGTCTACTTATGATGCCACTGGTTTCAATGGGGGAAGTATTAGGGGTTATAACAGTTGTCAATTTAGGAGGGGAAACATGTAATTTCCATGAATCTCAAATTCAATTAGCAAAATCGATAGTCGATGCCACAGCCCCTACAATTTCAAACTTGTTATATATGGACCAACTTGAAAATATGGTGGAAGAGCGAACGAGGGAATTAGCTGCTGCTAATGAAAAGGTTACAAGTGTTATTGAAAGTATAACGGATGGATTCTTTGCATTGAACAAAGAGTGGGAATTTCTTTACATGAATAAACATCAATATTTGCCGCAAAGGAAAACGGCAAAAGATGTATTAGGCCAGAATATATGGGGAATTTTCCCAAAATGTGTAGATACGGTCATGTATGAGGAATTTCATCGTGCGATGTCAGAGCGAATAGCAGTACATTTCGAAATGACCTCAGCTTATGGTGATTATTGGTACGAAGCAGTTGCTTACCCATATGATGAGGGAATCTGCTGCCTTTTGAAAAACATAACCGAAAAAAAGAAATATGAGAAGGAATTAAAAAGATTATCAAACCTAGACTTAATAGGTCAGATGGCAGCAGGTATTAGCCATGAGATTAGAAATCCTATGACAACAGTACGAGGATTTTTGCAGCTATTAAAAGAAGAGAGCGAATTCGAAAAACATAATGATTACTTTAATATAATGATCGAAGAGCTTGACCGTGCCAATTCTATTATTACTGAATTCCTTTCTATAGGTAATACAAAGACATCCGATTTACAGATGTTAGATTTAAATTCTATTATTCGAGATATTACTCCTTTAATAAAGATAGATACATTTAATCAAAATAAAATTATTCAATTTAATCTGAAAGACATTCCAGATTTACTTTTAAATCGTAACGAAATACGACAATTGATAATAAATCTATACCGTAATGGCTTAGAATCAATGAGCACAGGCAAGGTTCTATCCATCAGTACCTACAAAGGAGATGAAAATTGTGTAATTCTTGCAGTACAGGATCAAGGAGAAGGTATCAGTCCTGCGATAGTAGAGAAATTGGGTACTCCATTTTACACGACCAAAGATAATGGCACTGGCTTAGGACTAGGCATATGCTATGCAATTGCTGCCCGTCATAACGCAAAAATTGAATTTCAAACAGGATCTGAAGGAACTACTTTTTTTATAAAATTTACTTATATATGAAAAAGTGAATCTCTGCTTTAGTGTTGTTACGAAGAACCGTAGTGTTGAATAGATTAGCAAGATATGCAAATTTCTTTTCTTGCATATCTTTTTTGTTAAAAAGGTATTTACATATAATGCTCTTAATAAATTTATAAGTCCAAATTTCAAAAAACTATTTCGATAATTATTAATAGCTATGATGAAATCTGCGCTATATTGATATGCTATTTCGAAGGAGGTGTAGAAAGAAGCAACTTTATATAAAGCAAAAGGTATTCAGTCTAAGTGGCAAATTCACAATAAAGGATCAGCAGGAGAAGGATGTTTATTACGGAGAGGGTAGTTTTATGCAAATTCCGAAGACTTTCTCCATTATGAATAAAACAAGAGATGAAGTAGCGCTTATTACGAAAAAGGAGTTCAGCTTTTTACCGAAGTTTTTTGTTGAGGTAAATGGTCGAGAGGTGTTAACGATTAAGAAAGAGTTTTCTTTCTTTAATGCACGCTATACGATTGATGGAGCAGACATTGAGATACATAGTAACTGGTGGGATATGGATTTTCAGGTCTTACAGCATGGTGTAGTCATCGGTAAAGTGAACAAGGAGTGGTTCACTTGGGGAGATAGCTATAAGGTTCAAACATTGGATGAGGAGATGGAGGCCATCATTATTGCGTTCATTGTTGCAATTGATTGTGTGAAGGCTGACCATGCAGCTGCTTCCTCAGCAGCGACCCCAAAAAATTTCATGGAAACAAAAAAGGCAACATCTCACAAGGAGATGCTGCGGTAGAATTCTTTGTTCCTGAAGAACTCTAATGGGTTTGGCACCCAATGATGCTAATTTGTTCATTCTAAAATTACCATTATTCGGTGTCAATAATTGTTGTTTACTACTTATTTAATATAGCATAGCAACCTGTGATATATTAATTAATTATGTATTCTGTGTATAAGTTGCACAAAGTACATAAAACTGAGGACACATTCGATTTATATTTAAGCGTTGTATAAAAATTGTACTTAAGCCTCTTACGGTGAACCGTATCACAAGTAAGTGCAGTTATTTTGAAAGCATTTGATTGAAACTATAGTTATTCGATCGTATGACAAAGTCAGTAGATCTTACACATAAATCCACTGTAAATAGAAGTAGAATCAAAAAGGAACACGCGATGTTTTGATAAAACATCGCGTGTTCCTTTTATTGAAGTCAAACTTATTATTTTAACTTGCTTACAGCAGAGTATCCCGCTTGAATAGCTCCTTCCATAAAATTAGGAGATTTGAGAGCTAATTCACTGCATGTAAAAAGAACCATGCGTGTCGATTAGGAGATTATTGTATGATTCTTGCCTACTCCTTAGCTTTCCCATAATAAATTCCGCTATGAATAATGCTGATTTTATATATTGTAGTGGAATTCAACCTTTTCTTTCATTAGCGTTGGATAAAATTGGTTAATCAACACACCTAGGATGAAGCTGAAAGATTATCTGAAAATAGTTTGAACCGTTGTCCTGTAAAACACTTTATCGAACAACATTTCTAACATACTTTACTATAATACAAAAGATCTATTTCTTTCTTAAATAGCTGGTTATACAAGCAATCTTTATCCATGAGTTTTCTTTTTTTGTTGCTTTTAATCTAAAAGAAAAATGCCGTTCCAATTACTTTTTAACAGTTCCATCTTTGCATAAGCTCACCGCGTACCAGCGCATATAATGTCTTGAGGAGGGAGGGGGTGAATTTTTATGAGAATTAACTGGAAAGTGCGTTTTATGCATAAGCCGTTTTTATTGGCGATGTTTTCTTTAGTGGTTCTACTCGCACAACAAGTTGGAGCGATTTTTGGCTATGATTTAACAAATATGATGAGTGAGCAACTAACATCCATTTTAAATACAGTTTTATCAATTCTCGTATTAATGGGTGTCGTTGTTGACCCCACAACAAGCGGTTTAAAAGATAGTGAACGAGCACAGATGTATAGAAGACCGAGGTAGAATTTAGGGTAATGATTAAAAGTAGAAATTAATGAATATTGCAGCACCCACAGCGATAATTTAGCGTTCTCCAAAATAGTTCAGTGGAAAGCCTGTTGCAGTGGGGAGTAATTTTAGTCACCCTAAAATTATATAATAATATAGCTATAAGAAAAATTAAGGTTAAATTAACAAAAATATAAAAGTGTAATTTTACACTTCGTGTGAATATATTATAATAGGTGAATAGTTTAAAAAGTAAGGAGGATGGTCGAATGTCAGCGGAAGTGGAGCAACGAATCGCAAAGTTAGAGCAAGAGGTTGTGAATTTGCGGCAGGAAGTCAATGCATTGAAGCAACATCAGGAAAAAGAGCAGAGTCCTAAAAATATTATGAGTAAGCCAATCATCTTAGACATGCCGGTATTACAAAAATCCAAGGCAAAACCTGAGCCAGCAATAGAAAATGAAATGAAACCAACGCGCTCATTAGAGGAACGTATTATGTGGGCATTGCCGAAAGTGTTTATGATCATTTTGGTACTGGGCGTATTATGGGGACTCAAATTAGTGAGCGATTACGGCTATTTATCCAATGAGGTGAAAATCATCCTCGCTTACGTATTGTCTGTAGCGTTAGCGGTTACAGCTTACGTGTTAGAAGATAAGAAACTTAGTTCTCAAGCCATTACGATTTCGTTATATGGCGGTGCGTTTATTATAGGGATTTTAACGACAGCTGCGGGAGCAATTATGTATGAGGTCTTGGGATTATATGTAGCACTTATGATTGCGTTATTGTATATCGGATATGGCATAGCCATAAGCTTTTTCAAGAAAAACGAGGTTCTCTCAACGTTTGTAGCCTTTACATCTCTCCTGTTACCATACTTACTCGAATACATGGAATTTAGTCCTGTAATTATTTTAGGCTTTATCGTTGTGTTATTTGGCGCACTGCAGTTTGTCATCATTCAACATCAGCAAAAAATCACGTTATACGTAGCTACCTTTTTCTCGGTATTTGCAATTAGTATTTTGTCTGTTATAAACGGAGACAATAAAACTGTTTTTGCATTAACATTGCTCGGTGCTTTATCAATGTTTTTCATGAGCTGGTGTCGTATGGATATCGTCGACCTAGTATGGAAGCGAGTGCATGCAGCTTTACTATTTAGCGCAAGTGGCATTAGTTTACTACTGTTAAATTTACTCGTAAGTAGTCTTTCCTATAGTGAAGTGTTATTGCTAATCATGTTTGGTTTGTTTTTAGGGATGACGTTATATGGACATCGACACAAGCTTCAAGAAGCGTTTGATGTTGCTGGGACACTCGCGATTTTGACTTTACTCAATGTACTTCTTGTAATGAATTTACCGGACGATGTTGACCGATTGCTACTACCGTTTAGTGCGTTCGTCGGTGTGATGATTGCACTGCGACTACGTGCAAGCGTCATGAAGGTTGCCCATTCATTTATTTTTATGATTACAGTACTCTTAAGTTACTTCATACATGAGGCGACGCCATTTTTTAGTCTTTCACATATTAGTTTAGTGCTACCGCTTGTGTATTTAATTGTGATATATGTGTATGCGAAGCGTCCGAAAGGGACACTGAATTTATTCGAGAAAGCAATGAAGGATCTCTATGTAGTTGATTTTTTAGCTGTCATCACGTGTACTTACTTCTTGGCTTATATCGGCAAAATAGATGTAGCTTATTTTGCAGGTGTTTCTGATATTCCACATCTGATGTGTATTGTGCTTGCTGTCCTTTTTACTGTATCACTTATCGTGCCAGACAAGTATATCGGGCGAGTATTGACGCCAGTATTAGGGGTGTTTTTCCTGCTGATTACAATATTGTTAACGTTGATCCCCTACAATATGCAAGGCATAGAATGGTTTAATATTATAACAAGGCTTGTGTATATGGCAGTACTTGTGGCAATTTTGATGGATATTTATATGAATGGGCGCATTGCACAAAAGTATCGTAAAATAATAGGAGGATTTACAGACCATTTAATAAGCGCTGGAATTGTGGTTGTGATGGCTAGCGTATGGGGACTCCTGTATCAGTTAGCATATAATCAGCTACTTGATTGGACGATTCGTATTGCTTTAACGACAATCATGCTCTTTATGTTTGCGAGCATTTCGCTGTGGCTTAGCTCGAAGCGAAGTTTGAAAGTTCTCAGATTAACCGGCTTTACGATTTTAGTATCCGCCATCGTGAAATTAGTATTCTTTGATTTATCAGCACTAGATTTATTAATTCGTGCAATACTATTTATGACAATTGGTGGGCTTGGCTTATTTTTATCGAATCGCTTATTAAAAAAATAAATTGCTAAAGAGGATCCAAAGTCAAGTTGGAGCCTCTTTTTTTTTATGTGAATAAACGACATATATTTACAAAAAAACAATTTGTTCGCGCTTTTTTATTATTGTTGCGACTTAATTGTAGTGTTAACATTATTAATATAGTGAAAATTCCGTGAACAAAGGGGTGTTTGAATGATTACGTTTTTAGTTTGTATTGTGCTATTAATTGTAGGTTATTTCACGTATGGAAAGTATGTAGAAAAGGTATTTGGTGAGAAAGAGGAACGTCCTACACCAGCATATGTGAATGCTGATGGGGTTGACTATGTACCAATGTCAACGTCGAAAAATTCACTTATTCAGCTACTAAACATTGCAGGGGTGGGACCAGTATTTGGACCAATTGCTGGAGCACTTTATGGGCCAGTGGCTTTTATCTGGATAGTGGTAGGTTGTATTTTTGCTGGAGCAGTCCACGACTATTTAACAGGGATGATTTCAATCCGTAACCGTGGTGCTCATTTACCGGAGCTAGCTTCAAAATTTTTAGGTAAATACATGCGTCATATTGTAAACGTTTTCGCATTATTATTGTTAGTACTTGTAGGGACAGTATTTGTATCGTCACCAGCAATGCTTCTATACAACTTAATGGATGCAAAATTTAGTCTTGCCATTATTACATTTGTTATTTTCGTCTATTATATTTTAGCGACACTATTACCGGTAGATAAAATCATCGGTCGTTTTTATCCGTTTTTCGGTGCACTATTAGTGATTTCCGCAGTAGGTGTAGGTATTGGTCTTGTTGTAACAGGCTCACCGATTCCTGAATTAACACTGAAAAATATGCACCCAGCAGCTTTACCGATTTTCCCATTGATTTTCTTTACGATTACATGTGGTGCACTATCAGGATTCCATGCAACGCAATCTCCTATCATTTCACGTACTACGAAGAATGAAAAAGAAGGCCGTAAAATCTTCTATGGGATGATGATTGCAGAAGGTATTATCGCGATGATTTGGGCAGCTGCAGCAATGAGTTTATTTGGTGGTTACGGTGGCCTAAATGAAATGATCGCAGCAGGTGGTCCGGCAGCAGTTGTAAGTGAAGCTTCTATTCTAATGCTTGGCTCAATTGGTGGTACTTTGGCAATTCTAGGCGTTATTATTTTACCGATAACATCAGGTGATACGGCGTTTCGTGCTGCACGTATGATCATTGCCGATTATTTCAGATTCACACAGGTCAAGGTTCTAAGTCGAATCTGGATTGCGGTTCCGTTATTCGTTATTTCTTATGGATTAACGAAAATAGATTTTAATATTTTATGGCGCTACTTCTCATGGGCAAACCAGGTAACAGCTGTTATCGCGTTATGGGTAGGCGCAATGTATCTATTCCTTTCCTTCAAAAATCACTGGATTGCGACTGTACCAGCAATTTTCATGACAAGCATGGTATTTGTCTATATTCTATTTGAGCCAACGATGGGCTTTGGGTTGCCGTTAACTGCTTCTTATGTGGGAGGTGCTGTAGGGGCGATTGCCATTACTGCATTGTTCTTTACCTACGCACACAAACAACGAGGTACAGGCTTCGTACTTGATGAGGATGTTACGTCATTCAAGGCTAAAATTTAAGGTGAGTGTGTTTCCGCCAAAAAAATTCGGTGGAAGCACACTTTTTTTGGTAAATAAAACAAAAAAACATGTATGATACATAGTAAGAGATGGCGGTCGATTCAGAGGAAGCGGAGGAACATATTGGATTGGCTAATTAGTAGTTTGATTTTTGTATTTGGACTAGTCTTTGGTTCGTTTTTTAATGTAGTTGGCTTACGTGTACCGATGAAGGAGTCAATTGTATCGCCACCTTCACATTGTACGATATGTCAACGTCAGCTGAAGCTACTAGATTTAGTACCGGTGTTGTCGTTTTTATTGTTAGGCGGGAAGTGTCGTGGTTGTGGGCACAAAATCTCATGGATTTATCCGTTAATGGAGCTTATCACAGGCGGGTTATTTGTTTTTGCTTATTGGCAACTTGGATTTAATGTGGAGTTTTTGATGGCATTGCTATTTATTTCACTACTTGTCATCATTGTTATATCGGATATTTCGTACATGTTGATTTCTGATAAAGTGCTGATTTTCTTTTTGCCGCTATTCATCGTCGGGCGGATTTTATCTCCTTTAACGCCTTGGTGGGATAGTTTACTAGGTGCTGTTGTAGGATTTGGCATATTATATAGCATTGCTGTGTTGTCACGTGGTGGTATGGGTGGGGGCGATATTAAGTTATTCTTTTTAATCGGGCTCGTGCTAGGCACGATAGATTCTCTATTGACGCTGTTTTTAGCAGCTGTGATTGGTATATTTGTGGGCATTATGATTCTACGTGTACGGGAACAAGAGAAACAAAAGCATGTGCCATTTGGTCCATCGATTGCCCTTGCGGCGATTATTGTGTATTTCTATGGCGATAAGATTTATGAGTGGTACTTTATATTATGGAAGAAAGTTGAAATTTTTTAATGGGGGAATGAAATTTTGAAACCGGTAATTGCAATTACCGCTTGTGCGGAGGATGATTTATCTTCACGTTTAAATGCGGCATATAGTAAGAGTATACTAGAAGCAGGCGGGATACCAATCATAGTGCCATTTGGTGTTGATGAGGATGTCTCGCAGGTTTTATCTATAGCAGATGGGTTATTACTTTCGGGTGGTCATGATGTGCATCCATTCTATTTTGGTGCAGAACCGTCTCCGAAATTAGGGCAAATTTATCCTGAACGCGATATGGTTGAGCTTGCATTGACAAATAGAGCTATCGAGAGAGAAATGCCAATCTTCGGAATTTGCCGAGGTATTCAATTACTTAATGTCGCACTTGGGGGTACATTATATCAGGATATCGATTCGGAAGTTCAAAGTAATAAATTATTAAAGCATGCACAACAAGCAGCTAGAGGTGTTGCAACACATTATGTAAATATTGACGAAGGTAATTTATTAATGAAAATTATTGAACAAAAGCAGCTTGCTGTTAATTCGTATCATCACCAGGCAATCAATGTGCTGGCTGAGTCATTGAATGTTGTTGCAACGTCGAGTGATGGCATAATCGAGGCTGTAGCGCATGAAGCATTACCTTTTTGTTTAGGCGTTCAGTGGCACCCTGAGGAACTAGCAATTGCGGGAAATGAAGCGGCGAAACAGCTATTTAAAGCATTTGTCGAGGCTAGTAAGGCATATAAAACAAAATAATAATAATAGAAAAGCTGTCCAATACAGTCAGATTTAGACTGGTAGGGCAGCTTTAACTTTTACTATTGTACGCGGCGATAAAGACCAACTACTTGTCCTAAAATCGAAACTTGGTCCACAATAATCGGTTCCATCGTAGCGTTTTCAGGTTGTAAGCGGAAATGCGTTTTTTCTTTGTAGAAGCGTTTAACTGTTGCTTCATCTTCTTCTGTCATCGCTACAACAATGTCACCATTATTCGCTGTTGACTTTTGCTTTACAATGACTAAATCCCCGTCCAAAATCCCTGCCTCAATCATGGATTCACCCATAATTTCTAGCATGAATAGTTGATCCTCACTAGTACCGTATGTGTCTGGTAATGGGAAGTATTCCTCGATATTCTCAATCGCGGTAATTGGTGAACCTGCCGTTACTTTACCAACTAAAGGCACGTGAATGACACTTTGCTTTTGAATGGTATCTTCAGGCTCTAGGATTTCGATCGCACGTGGTTTTGTTGGGTCACGGCGAATTAAGCCTTTTTGCTCTAAACGTGCTAAATGACCATGCACAGTCGAGCTAGAAGCAAGTCCTACAGCTTCTCCAATCTCACGTACAGATGGTGGATAACCTTTTGCACGAACCTCTTCTTTGATGAATGCTAAAATGTCCTCTTGCCTTTTCGAAACTTTTTTCATAATGCTCACCTCTTTAACTTTATGTACTCGTTTTCCTTATTAAATAGTATAGCAGAATGCGAACACGTATGCAAACATAGGTTCGAAAAGTGTTTGACAAAAACGTTTGTTCGTTTTATTATGAGAACATACATTCCGAACAAACATTCTAAAAGGGGAAATTGATAATGAGTTGGATGAAAAAAAACATACATATTTCAATTTTACTAGGAGCTTGCGTATTATTTGCAGGATATCTCTTAATAACTGATCCTGGAGAAATTACATATAAAGAAATTGATATCAAACATGGCGATAGTTTATGGTCGTTAGGTGAACTACATCGTGGTAAAATGGCTACTGATGAGTGGATACAAATCGTGAAGCTAAAAAATGAATTAACAGATTCGAAAATCGTGGCAGGAAAGTCATTAGTTATTCCAGTAGTTGGCGAGCAAGCTAAACCCATCAATACAATAGAAATTGCGAGAAATGAACAATGATGAATGAAAAACAATCGGCTGTTGTCTATTGCCGTGTTAGTACTGAAAAAGAGACGCAAAGCTCATCACTTGAGCGACAAGAAGATGAACTTGTAAGCTACGCAAAAAATCAAGGTTACAGTATAAAAGGTGTCTTCAAAGACAAGCATAGTGGCTATGATGTTGAGCGAGAAGGACTCCTTGAAATGCTAGATTTTATAAAAGAAGAAGGCGTGAATGCTCTTTTCGTTCAAGATGAAACACGTTTAGGCCGTGGTAATGCGCGTATGGCAGTCCTTCATTTATTGCAAAAAACGGAAACAGATGTTTTTTCGGTGGAAGATTCAGGACCAGTTCAGCTAAATGAAATGGACACGATGTTACTAGAAATATTAGCGATTGTAGAAGAGTATCAGCGCAAAATTCATAATGCAAAAATCCGCCGCGGTATGCGCCGTGCAGTCGAAAACGGTTACCGCCCTGAAAAAAATCTAACGAATCGTGGAAATGCATATGGACAAGAGCGAAAAGAAGTACCGATTGAAGAGATTATCCAGCTTCGTAACAAAGGCTTTACTTTTCAAGAAATTGCAACAACGCTTAGAGGTTTAGGCTTTAATGTCAGTAAAGCTACTGTACATCGAAGATTCCAAGAACACCAAGAAAGATTAGAAGGCAAATAATTTGCTCTTCTAATCTTTTTTGCATACTTTTGTAGTAGTATAAGTACGAAAGAGGTGTGGAATAATGTTATCGAAAGAAAAAATTAATCGTATCAATGAATTATCAGCAAAGGCAAAAGCAGGAAATCTAACAGAAGCAGAGGCGAAGGAACGTTCAGCACTTCGTAAAGAATATTTAGACACCTTCCGTGCAACAATGCGTGATACAATCGAAAATGTGAAAATTGTGGATGCAGAAGGAAATGATGTAACGCCAGAAAAGGTAAAGCAAGCCAAAAAGAATAAATTCTTGAATTAATGTGACGTTTTTTTGATTTAGTATTTCATAAATCTTACGTAGTATTACAAAAGCATTGTTTTCTTATGGAATCTTGACTAAACTGTAAAAGTACAATATCTAGGACGAGAAAGGATGTCACAATATCATGACTCAACATGCGGATCAACTAGCGATTAATGCTATCCGAACATTGTCAATCGATGCAATTGAAAAAGCAAATTCAGGTCACCCAGGTTTACCAATGGGGGCTGCACCAATGGCTTACACGCTATGGACGAAACAACTTCGCCACAATCCAGCTAATCCAAAATGGACTAACCGCGACCGTTTCGTACTTTCAGCAGGTCACGGTTCAATGCTTTTATACAGCTTACTTCACCTTGGTGGCTATGGCTTACCAATGGAGGAAATTAAGAACTTCCGTCAATGGGATTCATTAACTCCAGGACATCCTGAGTACGGTCATACAGTTGGTGTTGAAGCCACTACTGGTCCTTTAGGTCAAGGGATTGCTATGTCAGTTGGTATGGCTATGGCTGAACGTCATTTAGCTGCAACTTATAACAAACCAGGCTATGACATTGTAGATCACTACACATACGCACTATGCGGCGACGGTGACTTAATGGAAGGTGTAGCAGCTGAGGCAATTTCTTTAGCTGGTCACTTAAAATTAGAAAAATTAATCGTTCTTTACGATTCAAATGATATCTCTTTAGATGGTGATTTAGAAAAATCATTCTCTGAAAACGTTCAAAAACGCTTCGAGTCATACGGCTGGAACTACTTAAAAGTAGCTGACGGTAATGATACAGCAGCAATTAACGCTACAATCGAAGAAGCGAAAAAATCTATTGGTAAACCAACACTGATCGAAGTAAAAACAGTAATTGGTTTCGGTTCACCAAACAAATCTGGTAAATCTGATTCACACGGTGCACCACTTGGTAACGACGAAGTGTTATTAACAAAAGCAGCTTATGAGTGGCCACACGAACCATTCCAAATTCCTGCAGAAGTGTATGACACATTCAACGCAGCAGCACAAGAACAAGGTGCTGGGCCTGAAGGTGCATGGAACGAATTATTCGAAGCTTATAAAGCTGAATTCCCAGAATTAGCTGCACAATTCGAAAAAGCAATGAACGGTAAATTACCAGAAGATTTCGCTTCAGAATTACCTGTTTATGAAGTAGGTAAATCTGTTGCAACTCGTAATTCTTCAGGTGAAGCAATCAATGCGTTAGCTAAGAAAACACCTTCATTCTTCGGTGGTAGTGCGGACCTTGCTGGTTCAAACAAAACAACAATGAAGGACGCTGGCGATTTCTCAGCGGACAATTATGCAGGCCGTAATATTTGGTTTGGTGTTCGTGAATTCGCAATGGGTGCAGCAATGAACGGTATGGCGCTTCACGGTGGCGTAAACGTATTCGGTGGTACTTTCTTCGTATTCTCTGACTATGTTCGTCCAGCTGTACGTCTTTCTGCATTAATGGGTCTACCTGTTACTTATGTATTTACACATGACTCAATCGCTGTTGGGGAAGATGGTCCGACACATGAACCAATTGAACATTTAGCTTCATTACGTGCAATGCCAAACCTTTCTGTAATTCGTCCAGCTGATGCGAACGAATCTTCAGTAGCTTGGGAGCTAGCAGTATCTTCTGAAAAAACTCCAACTGTTTTAGTATTATCACGTCAAAACTTACCAGTACTTGACGCGCCTATCGAAACTGTACGTGAAGGCGTTAAAAAAGGTGCTTACACAGTATCACCAGCCTCTAAAGAAGTCGCTGATGCATTAATTATTGCTGCTGGTTCTGAAGTATCTTTAGCTGTTGAAGCGCAAAAAGCATTAAAAGCTGAAGGTATTGACGTAGCAGTAGTATCTATGCCTGCAATGGATCGCTTCGAGCAACAAGACGCAGCTTACAAAGAATCAGTTCTTCCAAAAGCTGTAACAAAACGTCTTGCTATCGAAATGGGATCTTCATTCGGCTGGCATAAATACACTGGTTTCGAAGGTGATGTACTTGCGATTGACAAGTTCGGCGCATCTGCACCAGGTGAACTAGTAATGGAAAAATACGGCTTCACAGTTGAAAACGTTGTAGCAAAAGTGAAAGCTCTATAATTTTTAAAACTTAATTAAAATACCGCAATGCTCTAGGAGGATTAGTCCTCTATAGAGCGGTGCGGTATTTTTTTGTTCTTGTTTGCTTTTATAAAAGCAATATATACTACAGCACATTGGGTTATAACTATACCTAAAAAATATAAGTGTCAGTTGAACTTCCTCCAAGATTTAACTCGTCGATAATAATAGCACTAAACCAAAGTAATTGTCCGGAGACAATCACAGAAAAGCTAGAAAAGAGCAGACAAAGTACGGATGATACTTTTTTGAAAATGACATGTACTATTGTCTAAAAAGGCATTGATTTGTTTACCAATTAATTTACAATGAGATTTGTAGATTATTTAAAATGAAGAGGAGAAGAAATGAAAAAACTAAAATTCTACCAGTATCTGTGGGTTTGTTGATAGCTTGTAAGTCTAATGAAGAGCAAGTATTAGAAAAGTTTGATCCGAAAAAAATTGATTTCAGTAATTTTTTAGTTGAGACAATTGCAGAAATCGAAACTAAAACATATTCAATTAAAGTTACAAATAATTCGGAAGTTCCTTTAGAGTATCTAAACTTATATCTTAGCTATCCAATTGTTCTAGAGAATGGATCTAAAAGCAATGATTTTTCGATTATTGGCTTGCCTTTAGAAAATAATGCGAAGTTAGAACATGGCCAATCAATAAACTTTACTTTTGTAGCAAACCTGGAAACAGTTCATTTAGAGAAAGTGGATGTTGATAGCCCTATGTTGAAACTAATAGGATTTATAAACAATAATACTCCATTTGACATTACAGGTGCTGCGGAGGCTTTATCAGAGTCGGATTAAGAAGAATCGGAATGGGCCTATATAGAAATACGACTTCGGAATGGAAACTATTTTTTGTGAATTACGTTATATTTGTTAGTGTTCCACCAAATTATATTAGATATTGATAAAAAAATACATAGAACGTAAGGTGTGGCAATTCTAGTGGGCTCTGCTCATGCTTGAAATGGAATGTTTGGTCAAATACATATTTAGAAAAAGAGCTTACTTAAAAAATATTCTAGGGAAGTGATATATATGGATAATAATATAACGCGAACAGCGAAGAGAAAAAAATCAAGAACGAAGAAAAGAATTTTATTAGGTGTATTATTTGTTTTCCTTATCGGAATCGCTTGGGCAGGTGCAAATTATTATTCTTTTAACAAAGCGATGGTGAGGATGAATGGATCAGAGGAAATAGAGGGAGCGGCTAACATGGCAACCTCGGACCAAGCACTTCACTTAGAGCCTTTTTCCGTGTTATTGCTAGGGATTGATGAACGTAAAAATGATAATGGGCGAACGGATACTATGATAGTGGCTACAGTAAATCCGGATTTAGGTACTATTAAAATGCTTAGCATTCCAAGAGATGCACGTGTAGATATAATCGGCAATGATACGGTAGAAAAAATCAACCATGCCTATACGCGTGGAGGGACCTCGATGACGATTAATACAGTAGAGCATTTACTGTCGATTCCTATCAATTATTATGTTGCTGTTAACATGGAGGGGTTCTTATCCATAATTGATGTCGTGAATGGCATTAAAATAAAAAATGATTTAGATTTAGCTCACGGTAAATATACTTTTCCAAAAGGTGAAATGACTATAAACGGGGAAGAAGCACTTGTGTTTTCAAGAATTCGATATGGAGATCCAAGAGGGGATTTTGGCAGACAGGTAAGACAAAAGCAATTGTTAGAAGCCTTGCTCGCTGAAGCGAAGAATCCCAAAATATTACTGCAACTAAATGATATATTTAAGGTCTTAGGGGATAATGTGAAAATGAATTTTACTGCGTCCCAATTAATGGACTTACAAAAATTGTATGGTAAATTGGATGGAAAGATCGATCAATTGCAATTCGAGAATGGTGTTGGACAAACAATCGGTAAGTATTGGTATTACATATTGGATGAGCAAGAGGTAAATCAAGTAAGTGAAGAATTGAACCAACATTTAGAGTTGAAATCATAAAGATTTATCGGTTCTCCAGTAAAGGGAGTGGATGACACTCACCACCCTGACGTTACATTGACTATTCCGTATACATACTCGCTAAAGGAATGCTCCGTTTGGAATATTTTCATTTGAGATATTGTTTCTCTATAAAAGGACTGCATTTATAAAAGAATTATAAATGCAGTCCTATTCTCGTTGATAGCAACATCGGAATTATTTATTTCGCAAGCCCATTTTGAAATGCATAAACTACAGCTTGCGTACGGTCTTGTACTTCAAGTTTCGCTAATATGTTACTAACATGTGTTTTCACCGTTTTTAAAGCAATGAATAGCTCATCCGCAATTTCCTGATTTGCTTTACCTTTTGCCATCAACAACAGTACTTCCATTTCGCGGTCAGTAAGTTGCTCGTATAATGGTGTACTAGAACCGTAACGCATGCGATGCATCATTTTGGATGTAACCTCAGGCTCTAATACTGTTTCGCCGCCTATCGTTTTACGAATGGCATCGGCAATTTGTTTGGCATTGGAAGTTTTTAAAATATAGCTAATAGCACCGGCTTCTAATGCAGGATATACTTTGTCATCATCTAGAAAACTTGTAACCATCATAATTTTTGCATCGGGCCATTTCGCTAAAATCTCTACAGTAGCTTCGGGGCCTGTCATGATGGGCATGACATTGTCCATTAAAATAATATCTGGGCGAAGGGAAAGAGCAAGCTCAACTGCTTGTTTACCATTTTCAGCCTCGCCTACAACTGTGATATCAGGTTGTGCTGATAAATAGGCAGAAACACCGATACGCACCATTTCATGGTCATCCACAATCAGTACTTGTATCATCTAGTTCAACCTCCTTTTGTAATGGAACTTTTACTTCTACAATTGTACCTTCGTCCGGCACAGAAACAATTTTATACGTACAGCCGATTTCAACAGCACGTTCCGCGATATTTTGTAGCCCGTAAGATGTAGATTTATCAGCTTCAATGTTAAAGCCCAAACCGTTATCTTGAATGCGTAAAATGCCTAAGCCATCACGTGCGACCAGCAGTAATTCGACTTCGCTTGCTTTTGCATGACGCAACGTATTCGATAACGCTTCTTGTGCAATCCTGAATAAATGATCCTCTTCGGCTTTTGTTAACGACATTTCTTCGAGCTGGTATTCTATATGGAAGTATACTTTTTGTTGTAGCTCAATAATAAGTTCCTCTAAGCCTTGTGCAAGTGTTTTGTTGTGTAGCGCAACAGGACGCAAATGTAAAAGTAGAGCACGCATTTCAAGCTGTGCCTGTTGGACAACTTTCTCTACTTGCTTTAATCCTTCAGGGTTTTCATTGCTTTCTGTTAAGGCCGATAAAAGCATGGAAGCGGCGAATAATTGCTGTGAAACGGAGTCGTGTAGTTCACGAGCTAAGCGCTGACGTTCCGCAATAATACGTTCTTGAATCACCTTATCATTGGCTTCAGCACGTTCATTTGATAGACGCTGTAAGCTTTTTCGCTGTGTGTCAATCAGTTCACTTGTTTGAGTTAGTGCTTTTTTGAGTGGTTTTGGGAGTGCCTGCTTTTTAGGAATCACAAAATCTGGCTCTGTTAATAGTTTTACAAATCGCGTTGCCTGAGCCTCTCTTGTTCTAGCGGTAGCGCTAATCCAACCTGCAATTCCAAGACTCAACACAAATAAGCTGATAACGATTACACCACCCAGTGGTATCGTATCATAAGTTTGTTGCCACAATGGCTGCCAAACTTTTTCGTCTGGCTGTCCCCACACTAAAAAGAGTAATCCAAAAGCAGCACCGACTAATAAAAAGAACAAAGTAAATAATCTTGAAATGAAAGCAATCATTTACGCGTCACCTCCAAATCACCAAGCCATGTTGCCACGTGAATGATGAGTTTACGCTTTGCATCTTCAGGCTCTCCGTCTGAGAACGTCACACTTTCATTAAGCAATCGTTGCGGACCAAAATCTAAGCATTTGATATCCCCAAATAACGTTGTATATTGCACGCGGAATGGAATCTCGTAAGGCACGTGTATATGTACTTTACCGATGCCTTGGCGAATTGAAATTAAGCTAGTGCCAGCAGGCAAAATAGTTTGCGTCGTATCAATGATAATATCACCTGCAAGACGCTGAATTTGAACATCTTTCCATTTATAGGCTTCAATAGGCGCTGGTGTGTCTGCAAATAGTTCGCTTTTTGTAGTAGGTAGATTATCAAGTAGTGTATGCGCAATAATTTTGGGCTCGTTTTCTTTTTGGTAGTATTTATAAAGCATATATAAGAGCAGGAATACGATAAATAAACGCAAGCTCCACATCGTAAAGAGCGAAATGGCTATAAAGAAAATTCCGGCCCACTTAAAAAAGGGACTATTTTTAGAATAACTTAAATAAAGTAGTCCGGCCCCGATTACTAATGAAAAAGCACCGCCATTATTGAAAATTGTCAGCTCAATAAAGAGCAGTAAAAAGAAGCAGATTACCCAAAAAGAGAGTTTATTCGTGTTAAAGTTTTGCAAAGGGAAACACCTTCTTTCTACTAAAATATATGAGAGAAGAAGATGCTTCTCTCGAAAAACGTTATGCCATCCAAATAGATGTATTTCAATTTATTTTAACTACCACCTCTTGGATAGTACGAATGATTATCTCAGAGTCAAGGTTATTTGGATAATGAGCAGAATTTTCTAAAGTTATAAATTCCTTACCATTTGGTGCGTCTAATAACTCATAGTATTGCTTCGCTAAATCATAGTTCGTCTGTTTATCGTATCTTCCTTGAATAAAATAGACAGGTACATCGACTTTTTTTATTGTGTTAAAAAAATCAGTGAAGATAATTTCTTCTTTCAGCCCTTCGCTTTCAATAAGACTAAGCCTAGGACCTGTAATGAAAGTATTATATATATTAGATAGAGAATAGTCAGGGGAAGTAAAAGCCCCTTTTACTAAAGTAAAAAGATTAACATTTTCTACAGTTTCATCAAAATAATTCATCCCTTTATATTGATTTATAAGTCCACTAAAAATATCCTCAGCTTCACCTAGATAAGGACCTTCTCCTAAGTTTTGTAGCGTTTGAAGCGTTTTTTCATCGTCTTTTTCAGTAGCTTCATTTTTCAACCAAGTATACCCGATTTCTTGACCTTTAACGATACTTGTCACTTGTGAAATCCCTATATATGCATGAAATTTTTCGGGATATTGTGTTACTAATCGTGTACCTGTCACTGTTCCAAACGATTGCCCAATTAAATAAATTTTATCTTGCTGATAGTGATCTCTTATATAATCTACTATAACATTAGCATCCATTGTAAATTGTTCAAGGTTCATCGTTTTTACATCTAACTCTTTGTTAAAACTTTTCCCTGACCCTCTTTGATCATAATATACTGCTACACAACTCTCTGTAATCTCAGGAAATAGTGACCGAGCACTTACGCCGTATGGAAATGGTGAACCTGGACCACCGTGTAGAAATAGACAAAATGGTTTTGTTTTATCTTTTCCATCCACTAAAATAAATTGTTTGTCTCCGTTTACAGGAATTTCTGTTAATTCACTAATTCCACCATTCTTTATTTGTGTAGTACTTTCATTTTTTATATTTTCTTGAGCAAAAAAACGATAGCCCGATAGATCAATGATTAACATGAGAATGATTACTAAAGAAGAAAACAACCCCTTTTTCATCAATTTTATTAAAACGCCTTTTTTCTTACTTTCCCCAATTGGTTCCATAGAATTCTCCGTATCTTTTTAATCAGATTTTAGGTAGGTCGTTTCAACTCCCATCAGTTGAGATAAAGGAACACGCTGATAGTAGTTTTATTAATTATTTACATATTATCTCTTTTATAAGAAATGAGGATGCCTCACAATTATTTTGGAAGCATCCCGAACTTTTATTATTACATTAAATGAGCAAAAGGGCTGGTAGCGCTGGTGCGAAACTCCAGCAGGAACTGCACGAGACGTAAGCCGCAACAAACCGCGCTAGCGAGGGTTGCGGCTTACGATGTACATGAATGGAACTAACTGTTTTGAAATTTGCCCATTGTTAGTTAGTATAACATTTTATTTATTTTCAATTAGTAGTGGTGATTCAGGAGTTGATGCATTTTTTTCTAGTTCTGCAAGTCGTGTTTCAAATGTTGTGACTTTGTGATCTTTATCGATTTGGTACGCTAATTTATCGATATAAGATTCTAAGTCCTCAAAATTTGTTTGATTATTTTTAGCTAGCATACCGTCCATTTGGTGATGAGCACGCGTTACGTTTTCTTTGCCCATTAGCTGTAATTGGCGTACTTTCATGTCTTTAATTTTATGCTTCATTGTTTCAAACTTACGCTCTAGCTCGAAATATTCGCGTGTGCTCAATTCAATACTTTCTTGTAATGTATTTTTGCGTATTGTGTATGCTACAACTTCGTCTGTTGCAAAGTCGATTAAATCTTGTTCGCCACTAGCAGTAGCAAGTTGTAATTGAGCTTCACGTTTAGCCAGTAATTCTGCATTTTCCTTGAATTCAACTTCTAACTTTTCTTTTAGTTGACCTTGTCGTTCAAGTAGTTTACCTGTCTGTTCTGTTTGCTTTTCTGCTTCGCGGATGTATTGATTTAACATCGCGATAGGGTTTTTCTTCTCTTTTTTATCCAATACTTGATGTAAATCAGCCTCTAACGTGTATTTAAAGCGTTGTAATAAATTCATGGTTGTTTCGCT
The DNA here is from genome assembly GCF_044762775.1 of Lysinibacillus sp. NPDC096418. NCBI lineage: Bacteria > Bacillati > Bacillota > Bacilli > Caryophanales > Bacillaceae > Lysinibacillus > Lysinibacillus sp. NPDC096418. Next base: position 69,976 of record NZ_JBIWEY010000015.1, on the reverse strand, counting down.
CCTTTTAATTTTGTCTAAGCTAAAGTGTCACACTTTAGTAAGTTTATTTTGTTAAGTTTGACCATTCTTTTTCAAAGTTTGTAAATGGGTCTTCCTCTTCTTTAGCTTTAATCGTAGGAATTTCTACGCTATCGCCATTCCATTTTTTATAGATGACATAAATGATGGCGATTGCTGCTAAACCTACCATTGCTGGGATATTCGATATAGCTGATAATACACCGATTAAACCTACTGTAACCCAAATGATTTTAGCGAATGTTGATTGGCTTGCGATGTAGAAGTGCATGCCTAGTGCTACAAGTAGACCTGAAAATAGTAATCCTGCTAAAGGACCGACTAGGGCTAGTGCAACAAGCGCTGCGATGAAGCCTCCTGATAATAATAGAAATTTTCTCATGTTTGTTTGCTCCTTTCGTTTGTACTTTTATATTACCTATCAGGAGAGTTTGCTAAAACGGACTGGGAATTGATTTTCATCTAGGTCTTGAGGCTGAGGTGAGCCAGAAAGGAAGGAATATAGAAACTTTTCGACAAAAATAGATGATTAACTCCTCCTCCGTTTGACAAACAAACGAAAAATAATTCGATATACTAACGGAAATGAAACTGAACGAAAGGGGATTTCTTATGAGAACCTATTCCATTTATAAAATAAAAGAAGAACACTTGACGTTTATTTTTGGTAGAGAGCGAAAGTTACTTGAGATGATGCAAGGTTGTGAAGATGCAAATGAGAAATCCTTGAAAGAATTGTCATACATTTGTGATTCAGTTCGCTTTGAAGATGTTGCAGATATTTTAGAGGCTCAACTAGACTCAAAGTACACGCATTTAGAAAGAACGCGTAATGCTCTATTTTTAGAGCATCCTATTAAAGGCAAGATGGCGATCTATTTAGTGGAGCGCAAAATTTGTATATACTGTGAGGGATCTCGCATGTTAGATTTGGATTTATTCCAAATGCTAGCTAAAATGAGTGATCGTTTTATCGCTTTCAATAAGCAAGAGAATGAGTGTGGCTGGCTCAAACCGATGAAGTATCACATGCACTAGGAAAATTCATTGCAATATATAGTAACACGCTAGCATTTCGTGTATAATCGAGCGTGGAGAGTTTTTCTCGGTATATTGTAGTGGAGGAGGTTGGCTGTACATGAACTTATGGCTTGCAATTGTATTAATTATTGCTGCATTAGCAGGAGGCGCTGCGCTAGGTTTTTATTTCGCACGTCAAGCTATGATGAAACATTTAAAAGAAAATCCACCGATCAACGAACAAATGATTCGTATGATGATGGCACAAATGGGTCGTACTCCGTCTGAAAAGCAAGTACGTCAAATGATGACACAAATGAATAAATTCCAAAAATAGTTGGAATTTTTAAGAGCAACTCGTCGATAGTAGACAAGTTGCTTTTTTTGTATTGTGAAATTGTATTAGTGGGGCTTACCGCCAAAAGATGTGGTTGATTTTTTAAATAGAATTAGTTGACTGGAGCGGCGCCAGTGTGACTCCTAGGGGATTAAGCGGCTCATCTGTTGCCCCAGGAAAGCACACTGGCAGAGCGGAAGTCAATCATAAAGAGCCATTTGTGGTTTTTTTACACGTATTCTGTAATTGGATAGACTTAGTGTTAGATGATTCTTAAAAATTGCACTTTTCTAATAAAAACTCGGTATAATAGATTTAGATAGATAAAAGGAGTTGTTCATGTTGGAAAAGGAAAAAACAAATGTTGAGAGTTTTGATTTAGATCATACGAAAGTAAAGGCGCCTTATGTTCGTTTAGCAGGTGTAAAAACTGGTAAAAACGGTGATGAAGTTTATAAATATGATATTCGTTTGAAACAACCAAACAAAGAGCATATGGACATGCCTGCATTACATTCATTAGAGCATTTATCGGCAGATATTATCCGCAATTACTCAGATAATATCGTTGATTTTAGTCCAATGGGTTGCCAAACGGGCTTTTATGTATCACTGATCAACCATAATGATTACGAGGATTTACTCGTTATTTTAGAAAAAACATTTTCAGACGTCACAAAAGCAACGGCAGTACCAGCATGTAATGAAGTACAATGTGGTTGGGCAGCAAGCCATAGCCTAGAAGGTGCGCAAGCGCTTGCTAAGGAATTTTTAGCAAAACGCGATGAATGGCATATCGTTTTTGCAGAATAATAAATGAAAAAATGAAACCTTGCATAGTTTTTTAGCTATGCAAGGTTTTTTTATGTTACAGACGATGACGATTTTTATTTAGAGGCAAATGGGAGGACATTGGATGAAGATGATTCGTGGTGTATTTTTTTGTAAATAAAGGTTTCTAAAAATTCATGTATGAGATCCTCATATTCGGCCATATTTTCATTAAAGGACTGTGCATGTTCACCGGTTTCAAATAGTTTTAATTTTTTTGGACCACTTTTTTTATTGTATAAGTCCAATGACATCGAAGCTGGTATGAAGGTGTCGGGTAAGCTATGGATAAATAAGACAGGCTTTTTGATATGAGACGCTGCCTCTGCAGGAGTCACACTTTTAAACGAATATCCGTCACGAAGGCGAATGAAAAAATCTGCAAAACGGATTGGAATAATCGAACCAAATTTTAGTTCGGTTTTCGCTAATTTCTTTAGGAGTATCGAGAAATCGGAAAAAGCACAATCTGAAATATAAAAATCAGCCCCATCATTTACAGTACCGGCATATAACAACATTGTCGCAGCACCCATTGATTCACCGTGAATGCCAATGATAGCTTCATCACCGACCATTGCCTTGATTGTTTTGACAACTGCATCCAAATCTAATTTTTCATAATGTCCATAACTGGTTGTCTTCCCACCAGAATCGCCGTGACGTCGGTGATCAAAAATAACTGAATTGTAGCCAAGACGTTCAAATAGTCGTGCATATCGTACGGAGTTAATTTTATTTTCTGTCACACCATGGCAAATAATAATTGTATTGTTCGTTTGCAGTGGTTGGAACAGAATGCCACGAATCGAGTAGCCATTAGGAGAGTCGATATTTAGTTCGCATTTGAAATGTTGGTTATACCAAGCTTGATCGAATCGTTTTGCTGTTGTTTCACGTTCTCTTACAAAATCAGGATCCTTTTGCTGGATGTACATCAATTTATTCGAAAGTGCGAAGCCGAAAAAACCAGTTGCAGCTGCAGCAAGAGTCGTTGTAATACTAGAAAGTAAAAGCATTTTCTTCTTCATGTTGAGCACCTCCTCATAACTGTTTCTTTACATTGTAATGTTCCCAACTGAGATTGAATAAAACACGACAACATTTTACAATATCTAAATAACAAACCAAGACGTTTTCTTTGTCGAAAATCGTCAAAATATTTGTTAAAATATAGATATCTGCTAATAGTTTATGCAGGAAGTGTCGATTTTTGAACGGGGAAAAGGGGAGAATGGTTTTGACAAATGAGGTAGTAATTGTGAGTGCTGTGCGTACAGCAATTGGTTCGTTTCAAGGGACTTTAAGGGATGTGCCTGCAACTGCGCTTGGCGCCATCGTTATTAAAGAAGCGTTATCACGTGCGGGCATTACGGGGAAACAAGTGGATGAGGTTATTATGGGGAATGTATTAGCCGCAGGGTTAGGACAAAACCCAGCACGCCAAGCATCGATTGCAGCAGGTTTACCATATGATGTATCAGCACTGACGATTAATAAAGTGTGCGGGTCAGGATTAAAAGCTGTACATTTAGCAACACAGGCGATTTTAGCAGGTGATGCAGATATTATTGTAGCCGGTGGTTTTGAAAATATGAGTCAGGCGCCGTATGTGTTAAAAAATGCTCGTGAAGGATTCCATATGGGGAATCAAAAGGTTGTCGATACGATGATCCATGATGGTTTATGGTGTGCATTTAATGATTATCATATGGGAGTTACGGCTGAAAATTTATGTGACAAATATGATATTTCACGTACAGAGCAAGATACTTTTGCTGCAAGGTCTCAACAGCGTGCAGAAGCTGCGATGTCAGCAGGTAAATTTAATGACGAAATCGTATCTATTGAAATCCCACAACGAAATGGGGAGTCTTTTATTTTTGCTAACGATGAATTTCCGCGAGCAGGTGTAACGGAAGAGTCATTATCGAAGCTACGTCCAGCGTTTAAAAAGGACGGCTCGGTGACAGCGGCGAATGCATCGGGCATAAATGACGGTGCGGCAGCGGTCGTTGTGATGTCAAAAGCAAAAGCCATTGAGCTAGGTTTAACACCAATGGCGCAGATTGCAGCGAATGCAAGCTCCGGTGTAGATCCTTCAATTATGGGGACTGGTCCTGTAAAAGCTGTGAAAAAGGTGCTGGCAAAAGCAAATGTAGCGCTCGAAGATATAGATTTAATTGAAGCGAATGAGGCGTTTGCTGCACAATCAATTGCTGTTGATCGCGAACTTGGCTTCAATCATGATAAACTAAATGTAAATGGGGGAGCAATTGCGCTTGGTCATCCAATTGGTGCTAGTGGTGCACGTATCTTAGTGACACTTTTGTATGAGATGCAAAAACGCGATGTGAAAACGGGTCTTGCAACACTTTGCATTGGTGGCGGGCAAGGCGTAGCGACAATTGTTCAGCGCCCTTAAGTAAAAGTCTTTGGCGAATGACGCAGATTTTAAATTGTACTCGCACGACTAAAAAATCTGTGCGTAATTAGACCGAAGCTTAATTGATATAGAAGGTGAAATGAATGGGAAAAAAACGAAAGCAACAACAACGTGTAGACAGTAGTGCAACTGCAGGACTACCAAAGCAAGAATCAATGACACTAGCTGATCAACTAGGTGGCGATGTCTTAGCGAAATTAAAAGCGGCAAAGCAAGATCTTACTGCAAAGGAGCAAGCAGCAGAAGAAGAGCGCCAAGCAAAATTAGCATTTGAGCGTAAACAACGTGAGAAAAACAAATCATTTGAAGAATTATTAAATGAGTATGGTGACAAAGGCTCGAAGTTTTAGTGTAAGGCTGAGTCTAGAAAAAACAGTGAATCCAACTTTTTATGGGTTCACTGTTTTTTGCTATATAAACTGAGAATGATATTTTAACACATGATGCGATTATATGAATCTGTTATTAAAGAGTAGGTTACTCGAGGAACTGAGTAGAATACCCGAGAAACGAACAACTTTATTCTCGTTTTTTTGGGATGTTTATTACCTTTCATTAATCCATTCAATTAATGTGTTATCAAATAACTGAGGTTCTTCAAACATTGGGTTATGCCCGCTATGTTCAAAAATTACTTTTGTCACGTTTATATATGTGTCATCTACAGAGTCCCACAAAGAAACGGGTGAAACCAAATAATCATATCGACCTAAACCTAAAAATACTGGTTTATTAAGGTCATTCAATGATTGTATTAGATTCAGTTTTCCAAATGCCTCTCCCCATAGATGATCAATGATCGGCATGTTTGTATAGACACTATTCCACATATACGCTGCGTTAAATGTATAATCATAAAAACTTTGAGCACCCATTCGAATGCACATATGGACAAACCGTCTTTCGGGATCTTTTTGGATATCACGGTCCAACAATGCAATGTCTTTTTCAAATTGCCTTTTTCTTTCAGAATCCGCAGTCTTATTAAAAAATGAAAAACTTTGTTGTTGTCTTTCTTCACTATTTGTCGGAGCTGAATTTAAAAGAATCACCTTCTGAACATGTCTAGGGTATTTTTTGGCATATTCTAAAGCCATAAATGCATGTCCAGAATGTCCTAGTATGATAAAATCATTAAGGTTGAGTGATTGTCGTGCGATTTCTATATCATTTAATACTTTATCTAGTGTATAGTCTTCTGCAGTTAAAGTTCGAGGTAGCGCTACAAACCCTCTATGATCCAAGAATATAAACTGGAACTTTTCGTATAAGTTTTCTGAGAACAAGTGAGGGTAATAAACACTGCTACCTACCACTAATATTGGCGTTCCTTGTCCTTTAATGCAGTAATTCAACTCAAATTCATCACTAATTACACTTTGATTGTTGTTCATTTTAATAGTCCTCTTTTCTGTTTTTAGTTAGAAGAGCTATTCATAAAATGAAGCTCTTCCTTAAACCACTCCCTTTCCTTCTTTGAAATCCCATGTATTCTCCATTGAACGTTCTAACATTCAAAATCACCTCTATTACTGGTCTTAATTAATTTATCAAATGGTTCTTCGTAATTTCTTCACGAACATCACAACACAGACAAATACTATAGCTCCAGCAGTATCTACCAACACATCCTGTCCATTCATCATACGACCAGGTGTAAAGCTTTGGCGAAACTCGTCCATTGCAGCAATAAGTGCTGTCCCGACGATTGCAACGACTGCAGGATTTCGCCGTTTACCCCATGCGAAATAGATTCCAAGTGCAATAAAGCCAAACCCTACAAAGTGCGTAAGTTTACGGATTAAAAACTCAACAAATTCAAAATAGCCACGTTCTTCTATCGAAACAACCGTAGCCCAGTAAGGAATTTTTAATACGGATAATTGCTTTTCAAAAGGCTTACTCGCAAGCACGTCCTCAAGTGCTGGAATAATCGTCTGTTGTTCGTATGTCATACTAGAGGAGATTGCCAGTACCACTAAAAATGCGAGTAAAATAAGCCATTTTTTCATCGATGGTCTGTATATTGTTCATCTTTTGTCAGTTTATTCGCAACTTCCAAATCCGTAATCGATGCAGCTTTTTCGTAGGCCGTAAGTGTTTCTTCAAGTTGTTGGCGTGAGCTTGCGCCAATTACAGTTGAAGCAATTGCAGACTCTTTTAAATTGAATGCTAATGCAAGTGCATGTAAATCGCCGTAATGTGCAGCTAACTTTTCTAGTGTTGTATGTAATTTCTCAGCTGAATAACCGTTATAGCCGTTTGAACGATGCACTCGCTCTTTCCATTCATTTGTAAGTAAACCTTTTGCAACAGTACCACGTGTTACGACAGAAGCACCTTCACTAGCCACAAAATCAAGCCATTCCTCAGGGCGACGATCGAGCGCACTATACTGCATCATAACACTTTTTGCCGAACTAACCGGTAAAAAACGCTTTAACACATTTGGTCTAATTGATGAAATACCGTACTCTCGAATTAGTCCCTCTTTTTTCAAGCATTCAAAGGTATCAATAATTCCATCCCAATCATCTTCAATCGTGCCACCATGTAGTTGATAGACATCGATATAATCTGTTCCAAGGCGCTTTAAGCTAGCACGAACAGCCTCTTTTATATAAGAAGGCGAAGCATCCCAATACCAGCCATCAACACCTTCTGTAAAGCAGTTCCCCACTTTCGTCGCAAGCACAATATCCTGACGGCGTTTGCCTAAAATCGCGCCTATTATCTCCTCATTAACACCGAAATCATATAAATCAGCTGTATCGATTGTATTAATACCTGCATCAAGTGCCATATCTAGAATACTTGCCGCTTTGTCTTTTTCTGTCGAAAGAGACATACCACCTAAACTAATTTCAGAAATGAACAAATCACTCGAACCGAGCTGTCTTTTTTTCATTCTTTTCTCCTCCTTCGAATCCGCTACTTGTAATGGTACAATGAACATATCCGAAGAACAAGCGAGGTCTTTGCATATGAAAAAATTTGAAGAGAAAACAACGCACACAACACCTATTTTCGATGGGAAAATCGTGAAATTACAAGTTGATGATGTCATTTTGCCTGATGGCAAGTCTGCAAAACGTGAAATTATTAAACATCCTGGCGCGGTTGCAGTCATTGCAGTTACGAATGAAGGTAAACTAGTTTTAGTAGAACAGTACCGAAAAGCTTTAGAGCGTTCCATTATTGAAATTCCAGCAGGCAAGCTAGAGCCGGGAGAAGAACCAATTGTAACAGCTCGTCGCGAATTAGAAGAAGAAACGGGCTACGGCGCACATGAATTGACGTTTTTACAAGCTTTCGCAACATCGCCAGGATTTGCAGATGAGATCATTCATATTTATGTGGCAAAAAATTTATATCAAATTGAAGAAAAAGCAGATTTAGATGAAGATGAATTTGTCGAATTACTAGAAGTTTCGTTGGAAGAAGCACAAGAGATGGTCTCAGATGAGCGCATTTATGACGCGAAAACAGCGTTTGCAGTCATTTGGTTCGCCATGCAACAAACAAAATAATCGAAGAGGACAACCTTGCATAATAGTAGAAGTCGAGCATAAGCTGTAACAACCTTTACAAGAAAAGGAGAATGCTAATGTCTCGTACGGTCTCTATTTTTTATCACGCGTCTATCTTAGCAGTGAGCTTTGTTTGTGGCGTTATCTGCTTTCATATTATTGGTAGTGCGAATGCGGAGTCTTTTGTTTTGTATATTGAACCACGTTTAGCAGGGGACAAGCAGTCTATTTTCCGTTTAGTGCTGCCTGTCATCGTATCAGTAGGGATTATACTCTTACTAGCAACTCATCACTTTTTGAAAATATTTATACGTGTAACTGTGGCAATGCGTGCAACTTTTTTTGGTTTTAGTTCGGTGTTTTTATTGCAAAAACTAGAGGCTTTCTGGCTTTACACAATTTGGTGGTTCCCATTTCAACTGATCTATTGTATATTGTTGCTAGTTCTTTGTAATTTACTCGTACCTGCATGGGCAAAACGGAGAATAGGAAAACAGGTATCCGGTCAATCAATAATGTTGAATTTTATCGCACTTTTTATCATAATGGTAGCAGAATTTATTGTAATATCATATGTTTTGCCTTGATTGTGTTCTATTAATTCAAGTATTCTTTAGAGTGGATGTCATAGAGTTACTTTTAATTTTCAAAATCTAGACATAATCATGCTGAGGTTAATTGAAATTATATCGCTATCTTGTAATAGGATTAACTCCTTTGGTATAATGTAATAAGTTTAGGGGGGCGTCGCATGGAGGGCCGTATTGATCGTATTAAAAAGCAGTTGCATAGTGCAAGTTACAAGCTGACGCCGCAGCGAGAGGCAACAGTTGCTGTATTGCTTGAGCATGAAGAAGACCATTTAAGCGCAGAGGATGTTTATCTTTTAGTAAAAGATAAAGCACCTGAAATCGGTCTTGCTACTGTTTATCGAACATTAGAGTTACTAACAGAGCTTAAAATTGTCGACAAAATTAACTTTGGCGACGGCGTATCACGCTATGATTTACGCCAAGAGGGTGCCGCACATTTCCACCATCACCTTGTATGTATCGAATGTGGAGCAGTCGATGAAATCCAAGAAGACTTACTCGAAGATGTGGAAGCCGTTGTTGAAAAGCGTTGGAACTTTATTATTAAGGACCACCGACTTACATTCCACGGTATTTGTTGGCGTTGTCATGATAAAAACGACGAAAATGAAGAATAAATAACATGAAGCTGTCTTATGAAATCTTGACTTGAGATTTCGTAAGACAGCTTTTTGTTTTATCCTCTGACAAGAAAAGTAAGACAATCTTTTAGGAATTATGAACGCATTAATGAACAAACTATATAGAGGCGTTGTCGAATTTAAGGAAGAATATTGTCAATTATCGATAAAAGGGTAGCTTTACCACTTTTTCTTGTGTACGTGCTAGAATAGAGAATAATTGACAGTAAGGGGGCGACTTCGCAATGAACGAATTCCAATATGCTATAGAAGATTATATTCATTTTATCCAAGTAGAGCGGCAGTTATCCGCTAATACACTAGCATCTTATCGCCGAGATTTAGAGAATTATGTACAGTTTTTACAGGAAGCTGAGGGAATGGCCGATTTTCGCCGAGTGGAACGAACAACTATTTTACGCCATTTAGAGCAACTGCGTATGCAAGGGAAAACGAGTCGCACAATAGCCCGTCATATTTCTTCGATTCGTAGTTTCCATCAGTTCTTACTTCGTGAAAAACGTGCAGAAACAGATCCTACTGTGCATTTAGAAATGCCAACAATTGAACAAAAATTACCGAATGTCTTATCAATTGAAGAAATTGAGGCAATACTGATAGCACCGAATCGTAGTAAGCCACAAGGTGTTCGTGACGTAGCAATGCTTGAATTATTGTATGGCTCTGGTATGCGCATTAGTGAACTAATTGCCCTTGATTTAGCTGATATTCATCTAACGATGGGATTTGTACGTGTTTTCGGTAAGGGTGGTAAGGAGCGTATTGTGCCACTTGGTAAAAGTGCATTGGCTGCGTTAAGTGCCTATTTAGATGGTGCAAGAGGACAACTTCAAGGGAAATACCCAAAAACGGAGGCATTTTTTATAAATCAAAGAGGAAAACGATTAACAAGGCAAGGCTGTTGGAAACTAATGAAGGAGCATGCTTTGAAAGCAGGTATACAACATGAACTCACTCCACATACTTTACGTCATTCGTTTGCAACACATTTAGTCGAGAATGGGGCAGATTTACGTGCAGTTCAAGAAATGTTAGGTCATGCTGATATTTCTACAACGCAAATTTATACGCATATTAGTAAAACAAGACTTTCGGAAGTATATAAGCAATTCCATCCACGTGCGTGAAAATTTCATAAGATTGTCAGATGTCCGACCTTTATTTTTTATTTTTTTGGGGTAGAATAAAGAAGTTGAAAGAATTAGGAGGTTACATCTATGAATAAACAGTTTAAAAAAGTACATGTAGTTGTCTTAGACTCAGTTGGAATTGGTGAAGCACCAGACGCAGCAAACTTTGGAGATGTTGGCGCACATACATTAGGTCACATCGCTGAAAAAATGAATGGGCTTACAATGCCACATATGGAGTCATTCGGCTTAGCAAACATCGAGCCTCTAGAAGGTGTAAACGCTGTTGATAAGTCAAAAGCATACTACGGTAAGATGCAAGAAGCCTCAGTAGGTAAAGATACAATGACAGGTCACTGGGAGATCATGGGTTTAAATATTGACAAACCATTTAAAGTATATCCAGATGGTTTCCCTGCTGAATTAATTGCAGAGCTAGAAGCGCGTACAGGGCGCAAAGTGCTTTGCAATAAACCAGCGAGTGGTACACAAGTTATTGATGACTTTGGGCCAGAGCATATGGAAACAGGCGCATTAATCGTCTACACATCTGCTGACCCAGTATTACAAATTGCAGCACATGAAGAAATCATTCCTCTTGAGGAATTATATAAAATTTGCGAAATTGCACGTGAATTAACATTAGAACCTAAGTATTTAGTTGGCCGTGTTATTGCACGTCCATTCATCGGTACACCTGGTAACTTTACGCGTACTTCTAATCGTCATGACTATGCGTTAACGCCATTTGGACGTACTACGATGAATACAATGAAAGATGCAGGTCTAGATGTAATTGCTATCGGTAAAATCTCTGATATTTTCAATGGTTCAGGTGTAACAGATGCAGTACGTACGAAAAACAATATGGATGGTATGGATAAATTTGCAGAAGTTGTTCGTCGTGATTTCCACGGTTTGAGCTTCTTAAACTTAGTAGATTTTGATGCAAACTTCGGTCATCGTCGTGATCCAATCGGTTATGGACATGCACTGCAAGAATTTGACGCTCGTTTACCTGAAATCTTAGAAGCGATTACAGAAGATGATTTACTAATTATTACTGCTGACCATGGTAATGATCCTACTTTCCCAGGTACAGATCATACGCGTGAATACGTGCCACTTTTCGTATATTCACCACGTTTCAAAGAATGCGGCGAGTTAGCGCTTCGTGAGACATTTGCAGATATCGCAGCAACAGTTGCTGAAAACTTTGGCGTAGAAGCACCAGCTTTCGGAAAAAGTTTCTTAAACGACCTAAAATAAGGGGGATCATATCATGAATATGGCGCAGCTATTTGAAAAGAAAAAGCAAGGCAAAGAGCTTTCACAAGAAGAAATCAATTACTTTGTTGAAGGCTATACGACCGGTTCAATTCCAGATTACCAAGCAAGTTCTTTACTGATGGCTATTCGTTTGATAGGCATGACGGATGAGGAAACATTCTATCTAACGAAAGCGATGATCGAATCCGGCGATGTTATTGATTTAACTGCAATTGAGGGCTTTAAAATCGATAAACATTCAACAGGTGGTGTTGGTGATAAGGTGACATTAATCGTGACACCTATTATCGCTGCTTTAGATATCCCTGTTGCTAAATTCAGTGGTAAAGGTCTCGGCATTACAGGCGGTACCATTGACAAAATGGAATCAATTCGCGGGATGAGAACGGAGCTTTCATCTCAAGAATTTATCGATAATGTTAATAAACATAAAATCGCAGTAGCTGGGCAAACGGGCAATCTTGTACCAGCCGATAAAAAAATATATGCATTGCGTGACGTAACAGGCACAGTTGATTCAATTCCATTAATTGCAGCTTCGATTATGAGTAAAAAAATTGCCAGTGGAGCAGATGGTATCGTACTTGATGTGAAATGTGGTTCTGGTGCGTTCATGAAAACGGAAGAAGAAGCAAAAAAACTTGCTGATGCTATGACGGCTATCGGTGAAAAACTTGGTCGTAAAGTAGTTGCGCATATTAGTGATATGGACAACCCACTAGGCAGAATGATTGGTAACAAGCTTGAAGTCGTAGAGGCACATGCTCTTCTAAGCGGGCGTATGGAAGAAACCCATGCCGATTTACTAGAGGAATGTATTATTATTGCATCATTAATGTATCAAGTTGCAGCTGGTGCAGATGAACAAACGGCAACGGCGGCTGTTAAACGTGTACTAGAAGACGGCTCAGCACTTGCGAAGTTTGAAGAATTCATCGTAGCGCAAGGCGGTGACGTAGCAGATATCGTACAAAATGACACGGCTCACAAAGTAGCAGTGAAGGCACAACAAGCTGGAACTGTTGGTACGATTAATGCACTGTTAGTTGGTGAAGCTAGTGTAGCTCTTGGTGCGGGTCGTTTAACGAAAGAGTCGGCACTTGATTATGATGCAGGTATTCAACTTGTTGCTAAAAAAGGTGACAAGGTAGCAGCTGGCGACACGATTGCTTACCTATATTCAAATAGTGAAATAACTCCAGAAACGGTAAATAAAGTACAGTCAGCATATGCAATCGCATAATTATTTACAACTAGCGGGAATTCTCTTTAATTTAAGAGGATTCTCGCTTTTTTTGTATATTCATTTACGTTCGGTTCGCGGTTAAATTAACAATCAACGTAGGTAAAGTACAAGGAGCTATAAAAACTCATGTAAAAATTATGCATCACGTTTAAAACATCATTATTTTTCCTATACTTAAGCCATAAGTATGTCGAATTGACACTGTTTTGGAAAGATATGAACTAGTTTTGTCAGTCACAAGGAATCACCACAGCTGATGTGGAATTGCACAGAAGGAGGCGATGTTCATGCAATTTCAAATGGAAATGGTTTCAAGAGATACAGTAGTTGTACGTTTATATGGAGAGTTAGATCACCATGCGGTGGAGCAAATTCGATCGAAAATATCTGCAGCAATATTTCAAGGTGCAGTATCGACAGTTATTTGGAATTTAGGAGGGCTTTCTTTTATGGATAGCTCAGGAGTTGGTTTAGTACTTGGTCGTATGCGAGAACTCGAGGCTGTAGCTGGCCGGACAATACTATTAAATCCGTCGCCAACGATGCGCAAAGTATTCCAGTTTTCGGGGCTAGGTCCTTGGATGGTAGATGCGACAGAAGAAGAAGCGATTGAACGCGTGAGGGGGATTGTAAATGGATAACGAAATGACATTATCATTTTTAGCAATTAGTGAAAACGAGGGCTTGGCACGTGTGGCTGTGACAGGCTTTATTGCACAATTAGATCCAACGATTGATGAACTATCAGAGTTTAAAACGGTTGTATCAGAAGCTGTATCGAATGCTATTATCCATGGCTATGAAGAAGATGGACGTGGTGTGATTACTGTTCGTGCACAACGCGTTGACGATGTTGTAACGGTGTCTGTCACAGATATGGGAGTAGGTATTGAAGATGTTAGTCAGGCCATGGAGCCATTATTTACAACAAAGAGTGAGATGGAGCGCTCTGGTATGGGCTTCACAATCATGGATAGTTTCTCTGATCAGTTAACTGTAATGTCCAAGTGGCAGGAAGGGACGACTGTCACATTCTCCAAAAAGTTTTATTCGGTTCGCACGGCGGTCATGTGAGGGTGCTATCGTGAAGCCACTAGAACAGTCGTCCGAAAAGCTATTGTCTCAGGCGGAAATGCGAGAGTTAATCGCACTTTCACAACAGGGCGATCAGGAAGCACGAAAGCGAATGATTGAAGGCAATACGCGACTTGTGTGGTCCATCGTCCAACGTTTTTCAACACGTGGAGTTGAGCTCGAAGATTTATTTCAGATTGGCTGTATCGGGCTGATGAAATCAGTCGATAAATTTGATTTATCATATGAAGTGAAATTCTCGACGTATGCTGTGCCGATGATTATCGGAGAAATTCAGCGTTTCTTGAGGGATGACGGTATGGTGAAAGTCAGTCGTTCAATTCGAGAGCTGAATTTTAAAATTCGTCATGCAACTGATGAATTTATCAAACAAAATGAGCATCCTCCTACAATTCAAGAATTAGCAGAAGTGCTTGGTGTCTCCGCGGAGGAGATTGTGACTGCATCTGATGCATTAAGAGATCCAGCTTCTTTGCATGAGCAATTATTTGAAAGTGAAGGGGATTCCATTACATTAATGGATCAAATGAAGGATGAAAAATCGGAACAACCATTTGAATACATTCCGTTGAAAGAAGTGCTAGCACGTCTTGATCAAAGGGAGCAGTCGATTATATACTTGCGCTATTTTTCTGATTGTACGCAGTCAGAAATTGCCAATAGGCTCGGTATTTCACAAGTGCAAGTTTCACGTTTAGAAAAAAAGATATTGGCACAGCTAAAGAGCTGGATGGCGACTAGCACGAAGGCAGATCGGGAAGTAAAAAACGACATCTAAGAAAATGGTGACAGCATGACAAATAAGTTATTTAACAGCTTAGAAGAAGCGGAAGAATTTTTAAAAGAGCAATTCGGCGATGGTGAATCTTTTGACGTTTGCATAAAGCATATGTTTATCAAAAATTTACCTGTACTGTGTGCCTATATTAGTGGACTTGTAGACGGGGAAATACTAACGGAAATTTCGTCCAACTTATTACCAGATGAAGATATTGAGATAGATATTGAAGATGAAAAGGAATATTTTGAGGCTTACTTCAATTTTTATGGTCGTTCAGAGGAAACTGAGCGGAAGGCATATTTACTTGCAATTTTAAGCGGTCAAGTAACGTTTATAACGAAGAATGGTTTCTGTTACGTTGCGGAGCTTCGTAATTATCCAGGTCGATCGCCAGAGGAGCCAGATAATGAAAAAGTAATTCGTGGTTCAAGGGACGGATTTACAGAAGGGATTATGCAAAATACGGCACTTATTCGTCGACGTATTCGTAATAGTAATTTACGATTTGAGTTGCATAAAGTGTCCAAGATTGGCCAAACAGATGTGGCCTTCGCGTATATGAAAGATGTTGTGAATGAGGAAATTCTGGATAAATTACGTCAGCGACTTTCACAAATCAATCATGATGGGTTGACAATGGCAGACAAATCTTTAGAAGAATGGCTATTCAAACAAAAGTTTCACCCTGTGCCATTTGTCCGTTATACTGAGCGCCCTGATATTACAGCGGCTCATTTACTCGAAGGACATATTGCCATTGTTGTAGACACGTCACCTTCCGTTATTTTAGTGCCTGTTACAATTTTCCATTTGTTGCAACATGCTGAAGAATATAGGGAGGCCCCTGCGGTCGGTACATTTATTCGATCTATCCGTTATTTTGGTACAGTGATGGGCTTATTATTATTGCCGGTTTGGTATGTGTGTGTGACACAGGAGGGCTTGTTACCTGAGGCACTGTCGTTTTTAGGTGCTGAAGAAAAATCCAATGTGCCATTATTACTTCAATTAATTATAGCGGATATCGGTATTGAATTCTTGCGGATGGCCGCCATTCATACCCCGACGCCATTATCTACCGCAATGGGCTTAGTGGCAGGGGTAATAATTGGGCAGATTGCTATTGATGTTGGGCTATTTTCTTCCGAGGTGGTTTTATATACAGCTGTAGCTGCGATCTTCTTATTTGTAATTCCATCTTACGAGTTGAGTATTTCGATAAAGATGTTTAGATTTGCACTGTTGCTGATAACAGGATTATGGGGTGTAAATGGACTATTCGTGGGCTTGTTCTTATTGTTCACGTATTTATGTTCATTGCGTCCTTTGCAAGCGCCGTATTTATGGCCGCTTGTACCATTTTTTCCCAAGGCGATGCTTCGTGTCTTAATTCGATTCCCGATGACAGACGATGCTCTTCGACCTTATATTGTCGGTTCCAAGCAGCGAAAAAGGTCATAGCTGGCATTGCACTCATATTTTGCATGTGATAAAGTTCTTCTATAGTATTTTGTGATTTTTTAAAAAATTATCACAAAATTGAATGATGTGAAAAAGGGAGAGATGCACATGCATTTATATGGGACACAAGCAATTTCTGAAAATGGTCATTTAACTATTGGACAAGTAGATACGCTTGAGCTTGCAAAACAATACGGTACGCCACTATTTGTTTACGATACAGCACTTATTCGTAAGCGCGCTCGCGGCTTTATCGATACATTTAAAAAACTAGGTGTAAAAGCAGAAGTGGCATATGCATCAAAAGCATTTGCATGTGTAGCAGTGTATCAATTAGCTGCGGAAGAAAATTTATCATTGGATGTTGTCTCTGGTGGAGAATTATTTACAGCATTGAAAGCTGGATTCCCATCAGAGCGTATTCATTTCCATGGTAACAATAAAAGTATTGCAGAATTAGAGCAAGCTTTTGACGCTAAAATTGGCTGTGTCGTTGTTGATAATTTCTATGAAATTGAGTTATTAAAAGAAATTTCAGAGCGTCGTCAACAACCAATGCGTGTTTTATTACGTGTGACACCAGGTGTGGAAGCACATACGCATGATTTCATTACAACTGGACAAGCTGATTCTAAATTTGGCTTCGATTTACATAATGGTCAAGCAGATGAAGCGTTCAAACAAACATTCAATCATGAATATTTAGAGCTACTAGGATTACACTGCCATATCGGCTCTCAAATTTTTGATACAGCTGGCTTCGGTTTAGCAGGGGGAAAATTAATCGACAAAATTTCTGAATGGAATAAGGCTCACGATTTTACATGTACTGTGTTAAACTTGGGTGGGGGCTTCGGTATTCGTTACACGGAAGAAGATGCGCCGCTTGAGCCACAAGTATATGTAGAAGATATGATTACAGTTGTGAAGAATAAAGCAACTGTACTAGGTCTTACAATGCCAGAAATTTGGATTGAACCAGGTCGTTCCCTTGTTGGTGATGCAGGAACATCACTTTATACAATTGGTTCACAAAAAACAGTTCCAGATGTACGAAAATATATTGCTGTCGATGGTGGGATGAGTGATAATATTCGCCCAGCTCTATACGATGCAAAATATGAAGCGGTCATTGCAAGTAAAGCAAATGATTCGAAAGAAGAAACATACACGGTAGCTGGTAAACTTTGTGAATCGGGCGATAAATTGATTATTGATGCAAAACTACAAGAAGCTGCTTCTGGTGATGTATTAGCCATCTTCTGTACAGGTGCTTATGGGTATTCAATGGCGAGCAATTATAACCGTGTACCACGTCCAGCTGTGGTGTTTGTAGAAAATGGCGAACATCAATTAGCGGTTAAGCGTGAAAGTTATGAAGATCTTGTACAAAACGACCTCCCTCTAACGTTAAAAAAGGGTGAGTAAATTTGAGGAAAAATAAATGGGTATTATTAGCATCCATGACGACTTTTGTTTTGTTGTGGGGCGTTGTCTACTGGTTGTTAGCTTCAAAAGGAATTCTTGGTCCTGGTTCGTAAGGAAGAAGCTCTACTTGCGGTAAAAGTACAAATCGTGTAGGATAGTCAAAGATTATGTACAGCTAGAAAAAGAGGGAATACAACTATGTTAATTCGATATAAAAAAGCTTTCGAGAAAATAGCGATGGGGCTACTCTCGTTTATGCCTAACGAAAAAGACATAAAAAAGCTCACAGAGACAATCCAATCCTATGAAACTGATGATAATTGGATTTTATATTTATGGAAAAAGAATGATGAATATGTTGGTATAATCGGCCTTGTGCTGAACAATGAGACAGCCACGATTCAGCATGTTTCCGTTGTCCCATCTTACAGAGGTGAGGGTGTGGCAACTGAGATGGTGCAGGAAGTGGCAGAACTTGGCCAATATGAGAACGTACGCGCTACTGATGAAACAAGAGAATTCGTTCAAAAGTGTATTGATTGCACAGACGAAAACAAAGAAAAAGCAGACGAGCTTTAACGTCTGCTTTTTCTTTGTTTGTTTTCTAGGCGTTCAGCTAGAATATGTGAGCGGTCACGTAGCATATGTTTATGAAGAAGATATTCGTTATCGGTAGTAGGTAAAGTATTTATGCGTGCTGTCACCAAGGGCTGTAGCTCTTGTGTAATGGGGAATTTGAAAGCATAAAATTCACCATTATCTTTAGAACATTCGATGGCTCGTTTTGTTTGAATGAGTAATGTCTCGAAGTCAAGAAACTCATAAAATACACTTTCCTTGTTGAATTCAAAGTTTTTGAGTGCCTTTTGTAAAATACGTGTGGCACCAATTTGGTTCCCACGTCGCCAATGGTAAAGTCCAGTTGCTAATTGTACTAAGCCGACAAGAGGATGATTTTTATCACCTGGTGCTATATCTTTCCAATATTCCTCTAGTACTTCATGACATTCAAAAAAATCTTCATTCCCATTAAAATATGCGCAGTAATCGATAAACAAAGTATGGTGCTGTGGATGCATTTTTGGCTCCTTTCCTCTATACTAAAACATGGACTTAACTTTATTCAGTAGTTATTAAAGGTGATGCGATAAACACAGTTTTTGGCTCCTTTTAACGGGCTTTCAACGTTAGCTGAATTAAGTTAGAGCTTCTGGCGGATTTCATAGATTTTGAGGGGGAGTTACCCATTCAAAATCAGGACGTAATCATGTCGAGGCATAATTGATTGATGTCAGGGTGGATACAACATGTCTTACGAAGTAAAATTAGAAGCCTTTTCTGGGCCTCTCGATTTATTATTGCATTTAATTCACAGATTGGAAATCGATATATATGATATTCCAATGGCTGAAATTACACAACAATATATCGACCATATACATGCCATGCAAGTACTTGAGTTAAATGAGGCGAGCGAGTACTTAGTGATGGCAGCCACTTTACTTGCCATTAAAAGCCGTATGCTATTGCCAATCCATGAGGGTGAATTAGAGGAGACGGAATTCGAAGTCGATAGTCCTGACCCTCGTGATGAGCTTGTACAAAGATTAGTAGAGTATAAAAAGTACAAAGAAGCGGCAAGTAATTTACAAGAGCTTGAAACGGAACGTGCACAAGTATTTACACGCCCACCGACAGATTTATCAGCATTAGCACCAGACGAACAGATGGCGTTATTTGATTTAAATGTTAATATTTACGACATGCTTGGGGCGTTTCAAAAACTAATGCGCCGCAAGAAATTGAAAAAACCATTAAAGACGACAATCGCGAGGCAAGAGCGATCAGTTAAAGATCAAATGCGCTCCGTAATCGATTCTTTACGTCTGACAGGTGGACGTGCATCGTTTTTCGAGCTGTTTCCCTACGAGGATAAGCCAACGCTCATCCTAACGTTTCTATCACTGCTTGAACTGATGAAGCGCCAAGTAGTCGTAGTGGAGCAGGGTGGAAACTTTGAAGAACTAACCGTCACATTACAGAAGGAGGATTGGAATGATGACGAAGCAATTGAATTTGCATAGTAGAATAGAAGCATTATTATTTGTTGTTGGTGATGATGGTTTAACGATTCAGCAGATGGCAAATTTATTGAGCGAACGCGATGAACTTGTAGCAGAGGCCATCGAGGAGCTATCAACAGCGTATGAAGAAGATTTAACAAAAGGCATCATGCTGAAAGAAATTGCAGGTGTTTATCAGCTCACAACAAAGCCTGAACTTGCCGAGACAATTCAAAGATTAGTCGAAAATCCTACCGCACAGTCATTGTCACAGGCGTCGCTTGAGGTGCTAGCGATCGTTGCATACAAACAGCCTATTACGCGCGTAGCGATAGAAGATTTACGTGGTGTGAAGTGCGAACGACCATTACAAACGCTAGCCTCTCGTGGACTGATTAAAGAAGTAGGGCGTTCAGAAGGGACAGGTCGTGCGATTTTATATGGCACAACAAAAGAGTTCTTAAACTACTTCGGATTAAATAGTATAGAAGAAATGCCATTATTACCTGAGAGTGAGCAAGGTGAGACAGAACAAGAAACAGATTTATTTTTAACGAAATTCCAAGAAACTTTTAGCGAGGCAAAGTAACCTAAATCTTTAAATGAGCAAAAATAATTACTAATATTTCCATACTGCTAGATGGAGCTTGTAGCGGCGGTTGCGACTTACGATGTGCCTGCGGAAAACTCTTACACCACAATAAAACGGAAATAATTGTTTCCGAATTTGCTCATGTTAGTTAAATTTTATGTGAATAAGGAGTGGCTAGTTGCAACGGCAATTTAAGTGGGTGTTATGTATTGTATTGTTCATATGTTTGGCGTTCCCGAGTACAGGTTTTGCAAGGGGTGGAAGCGGACATGTTGTAATTGACGGTGAAACTGGTCGGATACTATCGGGTGTTAACGAGGATAGTAGACTACCGATTGCGAGCTTAACGAAAATTTGGACGGCACTTGTTGCAATTGAAAATAGTGCACTCGACGAGGAAGTTGTCATCTCAGCGAAAGCAGCAACAGCAGAAGGTTCATCGATTTATTTGCAAGCAGGAGAAACTGTAACGGTAGAAACGCTGCTTTACGGATTAATGTTGCGTTCTGGTAATGATGCGGCAACAGCTTTAGCAGAGCATGTCGGTGGCTCAGTAGAAGGTTTTGTGCGACTTATGAATGATCGAGCTGTTGTTGCTGGACTTACAAAGACAGTCTTTATGAATCCATCAGGTTTACATCATGATGAGCATTTATCGTCGGCGAGGGATACAGCTGAAATGCTACGAATCGCCCTGCAAAACAAAAAATTCGAAAAAATTGCTTCGACAGTTTTATTCAGAGCGGATACGACGAATGGCATGCTCTGGGAAAATAAGCATCGTTTAGTAAGAGAAAGTTCGGGCCCTGTTAGTGATACAGAAGAAGACGATGAAAGACCAGTCTCATCATTAAAAACGTCGACTGGTTCAGCGTATGCTGGTAAGACTGGCTATACAAAAGTGGCAGGTCGAACACTTGCGACGGCTTTTCAAAAGGACGGGCAAACGTGCATTGTCGTGACTTTGAATGAATCAAATGATTGGCAAGTGCATCGTAGTCTTGCAAATGGAGTCTGGCAAGATTATAACCTTGAAATAGTTGTAAAAAAAGGGAAATACAAAGTGAATGACAAGTTTTCTATTCGTTTGGAGGAACCAATACAGTTACAACTAAACAAGGAAGAGAAATCCAAGGTACGACAGGTGCTGCATATTTCTAGAAAGCGTAAAGAAGCAGTTTTGTCAATTTTTCTTGGTGAAGAACGTATTTACGCTAAGCGCGTAAGCGTTGAATCAGTGGATCGGAAGTAGCGATCCACTGATTTTTTTCATGTAAATGTCGAATATTGTAGTATTTAGAATAATCCCATTACTTAAGTATAATTAGTTTCCCTTTAATATTGTGCGAAAGTATGACATAATTTTCACAGATTAACGGGAAAAATAACTTTATTTAAAAGGCGATGAAATGCCTATCAAATAAAGTAAAAGCCACAGGCAAATTTGATTTAGAGGTGAAGTTATGGAAAGATTACAAAAGGTCATTGCATACGCTGGAGTAGCATCAAGACGTAAGGCAGAGCAATTGATAGTAGAAGGTAAAGTAAAAGTGAATGGTGTTGTTGTGAAGGAGCTTGGTACAAAGGTTTCAAATTCTGACACAATAGAGGTAGAGGGTGTAAAACTTGAAAAAGAAAATAAAGTGTACTTCCTATTATATAAACCACGTGCCACGATTTCTGCAGTAACAGATGATAAAGGACGCAAAACTGTCACAGATTTATTTAAGCATATTCCGGAACGTATTTTTCCAGTGGGACGTCTTGATTATGATACATCTGGGTTATTACTTCTGACAAATGATGGCGAGTTTTCCTATATGCTGACACATCCGAAATTTAAAATCGATAAAACGTATATCGCTCGTGTAAAAGGTGTGCCAACTGTCGAAGGCTTAAAAAAACTACAGCGTGGTATTAAGTTAGAAGATGGTAAAACAGCACCGGCAAAAGTAAGTATGACGTCTTTTGACGAACAAGCGGGTAAGGCAATTTGTGAAATTACAATCCACGAAGGTCGTAACCGTCAAGTGCGTCGTATGTTCGAAGCGATTGGTACACCTGTTGTTAAACTAAAACGTGAACGCTTTGCTTTCTTAGATTTATACGGTTTAGCACCAGGTGAATATCGCCAATTATCGAAGCATGAAGTTAAACAACTACGAGTGCTTGCAGAAACAGGACAAATCGGAAATTAAGTGGATTAAGCTTAGAAAGTGGAAATATCACTGTACAAAGAAGGTATAGAAAAGCTATACTATAGAATTTTCTATTAGGTGTGCTGAATAGTGGAGTAGTAGGTTGTTGTTTACTGCAGGGTTGATTTTTTATTCAATACAAAAGTAGATTACGACATTTTAGGTTGATTGTAGCAGAGTATACTTATGTCGCTTCGCTTTCGTCGCAGAGCAAAGCTTGTTACGGGTAACACAAGTGAACCGAGACCATGCACGGAGCATCGCAATCGGTGCGCAGTTCAGTACTTGACTGCGGAAAGCGAGCATCCTGTAGCGAAAATCAACCTTCCACTTTATTAGAAATGATGAAAATTTGTTAATTAACATAACTGATTTTCTATTGTGATTATTTGCATAATTCTCACTTTGGAGCAAACGATTTAGCTCTGAGGTTTTTATGTGAAAATCACTTTTCGGTAGCCTTCTTTATACAAAGTGTTGTTTTCACTTTCTTTGTGATGAAAACGTTCATAAATCATTCATAATTAATAACTAAGCGAAATTGTATCATTTTGCTATAATAGGTGAGAATAGCGCACCTTGGTAAAAAGGAGGGTTTATTAACATGGAAAAAAAGAAAAAGCGCCTGATCTTACGTACTATTATTTTAGCCATTTTAGTTCTAGCGATTGGCTACACGGTATATGGCTCAGCAACAAAGGATAAAATTGAGTTAGTAAAAGTTGGATCTGACGCACCGGATTTCACGTTAATAGATTTAAATGGAGAGAAACATAAACTTTCAGATTATAAAGGCCAGGGGGTATTTTTAAACTTCTGGGGTACATGGTGTAAGCCTTGTGCAAAAGAAATGCCGGCAATGGACAGGCAATACAAAGTCTTTAAAGATCAAGGTGTACAAACTTTAGCGGTGAATATTGCACAAACAGATTTTGAGGTGCAGAGTTTTGTTGATAAATATGATTTGTCATTCCCTGTTGTAATCGACAAAACGAAAAGTGTGAGAGATGCTTATAACGTAGGATACTTACCTGCTACAGTCTTAGTCAATCCAGAGGGTAAAGTAGTGAAAATTATTACAGGTGAAATGACAGAAGCGAATATCGCATCGTATATGGAATTAATAAAGCCGGAATAAGGAGTTAATGACGATGGAAAATATCACTTGTGCATGTGGTCATCTTAATCCATACGGCACGAAGCTATGTGAAAAATGTGGTCGTCCTTTAACAGAAGAAGAAAAACAAAATAAAGTTGTTGATATGCGCTATGACGGTACGGCAATTCGTTCGAAAACGTACAATAAAACGATTATCGATAAAATTTGGAATTTCTTCTCCAGTGTAAAAGTAGGGATATCACTAATCATTATTACGTTAGTTGCTGCGTCAATCGGAACAATTCTACCGCAAGAAATTTATGTGAATGCTCCTGATGTTAGCAAACCAGCCTATTACGAGAAAGTGTATGGTTGGTTTGGTAAAGTTTATAATCAATTAGGACTATCAGATTTATATAGTACATGGTGGTTCCAAATATTGGTAGGTATGCTCGCGGTATCAATTATTGTTGCTAGTTTAGACCGTGGTATACCGCTGTATAAATCACTTAAGAATCAGCGTGTCAAACGCCATGAAAGTTTCTTGAAACGTCAACGTATCGTAGCTGAGGGACAGGTAGAAAATGCTGAAGAAACACTGAATAAAGTCGAGAAAAAAATGAAAGAAATGAAATACAACGTGCGTCGGGATGGTAGTGCGCTGCTAGCAGAACGTGGCCGTTTTTCTCGATATGGCCCATACATAAATCATGTCGGTCTTATAATCTTTTTAACAGGTGTTATGTTGCGTTTAGTACCAGGTTTTTACGTAGATGAATCGATTTGGATACGCGAAGGTGAAATACGTGCTGTTTCAGGGATGGATGGCTACTTTATTGAAAACCGTAAATTTATATTAGAAACGCATGATAATAAGCCGCAGGGTGAACAGGTGAAGCAAGGTGTCAATGTTGTTGCGAAAAACTTCCAAACAGACATCACATTATACAAACAACCAAAAGATGCTATTCCTGGGGATATAGATAATCTCGAAAAAGTAAAAGATTACTCCATTCGTGTCAATCATCCATTGAAAGAAGCGGGTTTTGCGCTCTATCAAATGAATTATCGACAGGATGATTTGAAACAAATGAATTTTAATTTAGTGAACAAAGCAACTGAAGAATCGCTAGGTACAATTGAAATTGATTTAACAAATCCTAAAAAAGAATATGATTTAGGAAATGGTGCATCAGTTCAGCTATTGGTTTATACGCCAGATTTCGATGGTTTTGAAAATGGTGCGCCACAAACGAAATCGTCTTCGCCAGTAAATCCAGCATTTATTTTTAAGATGACGACGCCTGAAACACCAAATGGTGAAACAAGCTTTGTTGCGATCCGACAAACAATGGAGCCACTTGGCGAAACCAAGTATCAAATGAAATTTGCAGGTGTAGAGACATTGAATGTGTCTAATTTTACTGTTCGTAAAGACCGCACGATTCCGATTTTATTCGTTGGTGGTATTATCTTTATGATTGGTGTGGCAATCGGTTCTTATTGGAATCATAGACGTCTTTGGTTGCAAGTCGAACCAGATGGTCGAGTTATTATGGCTGCTCATGTTAATAAAAATATGTTTAGCATGAAGAAAGACTTAGATGCAGTAGCTGAATTTGCCAATCTACCACAATATACAGATCAACTTGATAAGATTGCGGAAGACGAAGCGTCCACAAGTAGTGGCAATAAAAAAGGGGAAGGTGACAACACCTTATGAGTTTAATTGATTTAAGTGGAAATTTGCTATATGTTGCATTTATCGCTTATTTAGTGGCAACACTATTTTTTGGTGGTGCCATTAAACAATCAAATGCAACTGGCAAAAACACAGATAAATGGGGCAAGGTTGCTATCGTTGTAACGATTATCGGTTTCCTTGCTCAATTAGGTTATTTCATTACACGTTGGATTCATACAGGACATGCGCCTGTTAGTAATATGTTCGAATTTACGACCGCTTTTGGGATGTTCATTGTGGCATCATTTATATTAATATTCTTTATTTATCGTATGACGGCTCTTGGTTTAGTCGCATTGCCTGTTGCACTACTAATTATTGCATATGCAGCAATGTTCCCGACTGAAGTAAGTCCGTTAGTGCCATCACTACAAAGTCACTGGTTAACAATTCACGTTATTACTGCAGCGCTTGGTCAATCGATTTTGGCGATTAGTGCTGTAGCGGGGTTAATTTATTTATTAAAAGTTGTGGATCTATCAAAAAAATCGAAGCAACGTTTTTGGTTAGAAGCAGTTATGTACTGCTTAGTAGTTGTAATAGGTTTCGTAGTCGGTTCATCTGCATTCAGTGCGATGGATTACGAATCGAAATACACGTATGTTGATAAAGAAGAAAATGTGCGTCAAATCATTTACAATATGCCACCAATATTCGGTATGCATCAATATGAAGCAGTAGAAGAACATGGCATGTCACCATTAGTAGAAATGCCTGCATTAATCAATGCAAAAAAATTAACTACAGTAGTATGGTCATTATTAATGGGTACAATTTTATATTGGGTAATTCGTTTACTTGCAAGACGTCGCATTAGTGCGATTTTCCAGCCGCTTGTAAAACGTGTAAACTTACAATTACTTGATGAAATCGGGTATCGTTCAGTACTTATTGGATTCCCAGTATTTACATTAGGAGCATTAATCTTTGCGATGATTTGGGCACAAATCGCATGGAGTCGCTTCTGGGGATGGGATCCAAAAGAAGTGTGGGCACTTATTACGTGGTTATTCTATGCTGCATTCCTTCACCTTCGACTATCGAAAGGGTGGGAAGGTGAACGCTCAGCTTGGTTAGCATTAATTGGTTTTGGTATTATCTTATTTAACCTTATTGCTGTTAATTTAATCCTTGCTGGTTTACACTCGTACGCATCATCGTAAGTAGTTTGGTGTAGTAATTTTACCCAATTTTAACAATGAGTACCTTCGTTGGTTTTTGATGGTAAAAATAGAGGAAGAAAAGCCTTCTTGCTGTAGCCAGAAGGCTTTTCTTTACTTTTCATTATGACTTGTACAATGTACAATAGAAGCTAGAGAAAGATTGGAAAAGAGGGATCGTATAAGTGTCAGAAAATATTTCAGTATTAGTTGTAGATGATGAGGATCGTATTCGCCGCCTTTTAAAAATGTATCTTGAACGTGAAGGGTACCAAGTTGATGAAGCTGAGAACGGTAACGAAGCGATTGAGAAATCTTTGGAAAAAGATTATCACTGTATTTTACTCGATATTATGATGCCTGAAAAAGATGGGCTTGAAGTGTGCGGAGAAATTCGTGAACGAACAGCAACGCCAATTATTTTATTAACTGCTAAAGGCGAGGAAGCAAACCGTGTACAAGGTTTCGAGCTAGGTGCAGATGATTATATTGTTAAACCATTTAGTCCACGTGAAGTAGTGCTACGAGTTAAGGCGATCTTACGTCGTTCACAAGCATTTTCACCAACAACTAATGCATCTACTTCAAAAGATTTAGTTGTGTTCCAACATCTAATGATCGACCATGATGCACACCGTGTAACAGCAGAAGGTATCGAAGTGAACCTAACGCCAAAAGAGTATGAGTTACTCTACTTCCTAGCGAAATCACCAGACAAAGTATTTGACCGTGAACAACTACTAAAAGAAGTTTGGCACTATGATTTCTTTGGAGATTTACGTACAGTGGATACACATGTAAAACGTTTACGTGAAAAGCTAAATCGTGTATCTGAAAATGCTGCCAAAATGATTGTCACTGTTTGGGGCGTCGGATACAAATTTGAGGTTGTCAATGAATAGAATATGGAACAGTGTTGTCGGGAAGCTATGGGTAACCATATTGCTTCTCGTTTCATTTGTATTGTTTGTTTTCACGGTTTTAATGCTTGAGTTTCTCCAAAACTATCACATGCAACAGGCAGAAAGCTCCCTACGTCAAACAGCTGCAACGGTCGCAAGTATACTTGATGATAATGAAACAGCCGAAACAACTTCGGAATTATTATCAGATATTTTACCTGAAAGCACGAATGCATTAATTGCTTTAAGTAATCAAGAAGTGTCGTTTGGTATGCAAGAGGGCGTCAATAAACGAGAAATACAAGACATGATACTAGCAAACAAAGCATTTCATGAGATTTTTAAATCTGCCGAGCCGGTCATTAAAGAAATGATGATGCCGTCTTCAACAGATGAGGGGAAAATGGAATCATATGTAGTACTAGGGTTCCCATTGAATGTGGAAAATGAAGTACATGGTGCGGTGTTTATTTATCAAAGTCCAGATGCACTACATAAAACATCTAAGGAAACGACGAAAATTGTCTTTCTATCTGCGTTCATTGCTTTTGTGTTAACGACGTTCTTTGCATTTTTCCTATCTTCGCGAATTACATCGCCATTACGTAAAATGCGAGAACTGGCTTTTGAAATTGCTAAAGGGAACTTTGAGGCGAAAATGCCAACGACACAAAGTGATGAAATCGGTCAACTGGCCGTCGCGTTTAACCAAATGGGGCGTCAATTGAAGCATAATTTAGAAGTCATCAATCAGGAAAATGAACAACTATCGAATATATTAACGTCCATGACGGATGCGGTTATTACATTTAATCGTGATCGCACAATTTTACTGAGCAATCCACCAGCAGAGCGTTTAATGCAAAAGTGGTTTGTCAATAAGGGCTCACAAAGTAAACAGCCAATTCCACCAGAGTTGTACCATATGCTCGACCACGTCTTAATGTTTGAAGATAAGCTAGAAGAGGAAATTGAAATGGACGGCAATTATTATACATTTACGATTAGTCCTCTATATAGCGGAGAATTGATTCGTGGGGCGGTTGCGGTTATCCGTGATATGACGGAGCAACATCGCTTAGAGAAGCTTCGTTCAGACTTTATTGCTAATGTATCTCATGAGCTACGTACGCCTATCTCGATGCTACAGGGCTACTCTGAGGCACTTATGGATGATTTTATTCAAGATCAAGAGGAACGGAACGAAATTACGAAAATTATTTATGATGAGTCCAAGCGAATGGGCCGTCTAGTGACAGACTTGCTCGATCTAGCGCGTATGGAATCGGGGCATATGACGCTTTATAAAGACGAATTACCGATTAACTCAACATTCGAACGTATTACACAAAAATTCGCGCAAGTAGCGAAGGAAAAGCATGTACAGCTAGTGTTTGACAGTGAGTTTGATGCAGATGCCGTTATTAGTATTGATGAGGATCGCATTGAGCAAGTATTAACGAATTTAGTAGATAATGCACTTCGTCATACCGATACGGGTTCTGTAACGGTAAAAGTTGAGCAAGAGCCTACATTTGCAAAAATTTCGGTGCAAGATACTGGACATGGTATTCCTCAAGAAGATTTACCGTATGTCTTTGAACGTTTCTATAAGGCAGATAAGGCACGTACTCGCTCAAAAGGTGGTACAGGTCTTGGGCTTGCTATTGCTCGAAATATCGTCAAGGCACACTCGGGTAATATTATGGTCGATAGTGTGGTGGGAGAAGGCACGACATTTACGTTTTATTTACCTTTTGAATAAGGTATGTAACTTATATGGATGTTAGACGACAAATACTATGAGAACGGAGGTGGAGTGCTGTGAATGACTCCGTGTTCCATCGATTATACGATGCTTACCACCAAGATGTATTCCAGTTCCTTATTTATCTAGTGAAAAATCGCTTGCTTGCAGAGGATTTATCGCATGAAGTATATGTTCGTGTACTTCGATCATACGATCAATTTACGGGGAAAAGTAGTGAAAAAACATGGCTTTTTGCAATAGCAAAAAACGTAGCAATTGACCATTTCAGAAAGCAAGCGGTACGCCAAAAACATTCATTAGATTATTTTGACTGGGAAACAGAACAGTTACGTTCATCCACTCCATCACCAGAAGATACTCTATTACTAAGTGATGAATTCCAACAATTAGAGGCGGCACTTGAAAATTGTACTGGGGATCAAAAAATGGTCATTGTAATGCGCTTTTTCCAAGAGTTATCGATATCAGAAACTGCGCAAATACTTGATTGGACTGAGGCGAAAGTGAAAACGACTCAATTTCGTGCAATTAAAGTTTTACGAGAACAGTTACAACATGAGAGAGAGAAGGAGGCGAAGTGGCAATGACTCATAAAGATTTCGATGGTGACCAACTAGAAAATTTAATGAAAAACGCCCCGAAGCTTCCTGATTCCAGATCAAAAGAAGATGTATTAAACCGCCTGCTGGCAGATGCTCGTCTACAAGATAATACGCATTTGCAGGCAGCGATAGACGAACCGATAGAACCAATAGAAATACCACAAGAGCAACGTCAACAGACCGCTTCCATCCAAGAGGAAAGGGCTGTCGTGGCGAAAAGAAGCCGTAAGAATAGTAAAATACCTGTTTTTATAAGTATCGCTTCAGTTTTTGTACTCACATTACTTGTCGGTATGATAATGAATAATAATTCAACAGGAGATAAGGAAAGTATAAAAGCCGAAAGCTATTCAACTGTGCAAACTGACGAAGCAGAGAGTGTTGAAAAAGCAAATGCTTTGATGGACAAGGATGCTTTTGTTAATGATACACGCATGATGTCACTACGTACATCTGTTTATGAAGAGGATTTAACGGAAGCTACAGCATTGCGCATTGGTTTAGCCAGTAGCGCTGCAGAAAGTGTACCGGTTACTTTTGTTATACCTAATGAGCGTGTCGTAGCTGATTTTGGTGATGTAAAGCCAACTACCCTCCAATTATATGAAAAGTATGCACCGCAAATTGATGAAGAGGCAATGGGATTTGCAGAGTATCATCCGTATAAGGGAGAGCTAAAAGAGCAGGGAGAGACGCTTGTACACGTATTACCAGAGGAAAATGAGTATGATGGAGCCTCGGCAACAGTGAACATGTACACAGGTTCATTAAAAGATACATTCTCAGATTATAAAGAGGTCGCGGTGAAAACAGCTGAGGGGAAAGCATACGAGTTTTCACAGGTTGGTGAACCGAGTGAACCGATACAAATGACAGGGATAGTTAATCACTACAATTATTACTTGCTCAAAGAAAAGAACGGTGTAGAATATTTATCACCGAATTTCAGGGAAACATTTGAAACAGTGACAGAAGCACTTCAGGGAATGCATCTAAAAAAGGATGATATTTATGTGCCAGTTGTACCAGAAAAGGTGACTTTTGCTGTGACAGAGGCAAAAGATGGTGTTATTGTGACGTTTGATACTCCGTTAGATTTAACCGTACTAGGTGCGGTCCAGGCAACACAGTTAGTGGAAGCAATGATGTTGACAGCAGCAAGCTTTGATCAACAATTACGTCTTGAAAATCTAGTACAAGACAGCTGGGAAGGATTTAATTTTAACGAGTATTTGCCGATGCCAATGGGAGCTAATAAACAATATATGCAGTAGTATAGGAGCAGCTATCCATTTAGGGTAGCTGTTTTTTTGTAAGTATAGAATGGTATTTAATGCATAGTAAATAAATTGGAATAATTTTAGAGCGGAAGTATTTACTTTTTACTCATAATTCATTATAGTAAAGTTGTAAGATAAAAAATAATATTGATTCATCTTCGGGGCAGGGTGAAAATCCCGACCGGCGGTAATAGAGTCGTAAATTGCTTGTATAGTCTAAAACTACACAAACTCGAAAATTTACAATACTACTCTTTAGCCCGCGACCTGTGCAAATTTTTTTGCATGGCTGACTTGGTGTAATTCCAAGGCCGACAGTTACAGTCTGGATGGGAGAAGATGGAGGTACGATCGTCATTCGTTGTTACGAATTATAGCTGTGTGTGGACGTTTTTTTAAGTGTATATTTTTACACAGTTTGCGCAAAAAAATGGCTATAAATGGCGTTTTTTAATCATGCCTATTCTCCCTTATGCTTTTTGCATAGGGTTTTTTTCGTTAACAGGAATCGATAGTGTCGTTGCCTTTCTTCTTGCAAGATTGAATCAGCAAAGAGGAGAGAGCTTTTCAATGAAGAAAAATGTCAAACTACAATCGTTTATTACGATTGGCATGCTCAGTAGTATTTCGTTTTTACTAATGCTTTTTAATTTCCCAATTCCACCATTTCCAGCTTTTTTAGAAGTGGATTTCAGTGATATGCCTGCACTTATGGCGGCAATCACAATGGGACCTATGGCAGGTATTTTAGTAGAATTATTTAAAAATGTCCTAGACTGGGTTTTCTCAGGCACACCAACAGGAGTACCAGTTGGTCATATCGCAAACTTTGCGACAGGGATTTTATTTATTTTACCAGTAACATTTATTTTTAATCGATTTAAATCAATGATTGGTCTTGTAAGTGGTTTAATCTTAGGAACTATTACGATGGCTATTGGGATGAGTATATTAAACTATGTTTTAATCTTACCAATGTATACGTACTTCTTAGGGATGGAACCGGTTGTTGGAGATTCGTTATATACTATGATCGTCGCGGGTATTCTACCATTCAACCTTGTAAAAGGTGTATTGATTACGTTCATTATGGCGTTTTTATATACAACAATGCGTAAGTGGGTAGAGCAACAACGTAAGATGTATTTATCAAAATAATATGTTAATCCCTGGGAGCATTCGCACTCAGGGGTTTTTTAGTTGTGTTTTTTCATGTAGAATGAGAGTGAGTATAGAGAGTTGAGGAGTTTGATTAGATGAGTGAGAAAAATGGGCAATGGTCTAGTAAGTTAGGATTTATTTTAGCCTCGGCGGGGGCAGCAATCGGACTTGGTGCGATTTGGAAGCTACCTTACGTCACGGGGCAAAGTGGGGGCGGAGCATTTTTTCTGATCTTCGTCTTGTTTACACTATTAATTGGTTTACCGATGTTGTTATCTGAATATATTTTAGGACGTGGCACACAATCAGAAGCAGTGACAGCATATAAAAAAGTTGCTCCTGATAAACCGGCTTGGGCTTGGGTTGGTCGTATGGGTGTCCTTGGTTGTTTCCTACTACTAACTTTTTATAGTGTGGTAGGCGGTTGGATTTTTATATACAGTGGTCTTGGTGTGGCAGGAAGTATTATCGATCCTGCTGTTGACCCGAATGCATTGTTCGCTAAAATAATTGGCACGCCGTTGATTACATTAGCCGGCCTTGCTATATTCACGCTTGCGAATGTCATAGTAATTTCGTTAGGTGTGCAGAATGGCATTGAAAAGATGAGTAAATGGATGATGCCATTATTATTTATTATTTTTATCGTACTAGTAGTACGTGCGCTTACGTTAGATGGAGCGATGGAGGGTGTTAAATTCTTTTTATGGCCTGATTTTACGCATATTACAGGTCGAGCAATACTAGAAGCGTTAGGGCAATCTTTCTTCGGTTTAGCAGTGGGATTCTCATGTTTAGTAACCTATAGCTCATACTTGAAAAAGGATGTGAGTTTGGTGAATTCGGCGGTTTCAGTAGTTTCGCTAACGGTACTGGTGTCGTTTTTAGCAGGCCTAGCAATCTTCCCGGTTGTGTTTGCTTTTGATTTAGAACCAGCTGCTGGACCAGGGCTACTATTTATGGTGTTACCAGCTGCATTTAGTCAAATGCCTTTTGGAGAATTGTTCTTGGCGTTATTTTTATTACTTTTCTTATTTGCGACACTAACATCATCGTTTAGTTTGTATGAAATTATTGTAGCTGCGTTTATTAAAAAGTGGAACATGTCACGAGCGAAGTTAACGATGCTACTTGGCGTTGTGGTATTCATCGCTGCAATTCCGGCAGCGTTATCATCGAGTGTATTAGCAAATGTATTGATTTTCGGAAGAAGCATATTTGATGCGACAGACTTTTTAGTGTCGAATTTAATGCTGCCGCTTGGTAACCTATTTATTTCGATTTTTATTACATACGTGGTGAATAAAGAGTTTGTAAAAACAGAATTATTGGTAGGTAGTAATATGGGACAAGGCTTTTATTCTACTTACCGTGTACTCATGGCGTCTTTCGTGCCGCTAGTTATTATTGTCGTGTTGTTCAATATGCTATTACAATATTAAAAAGAAGCAGTGCATATTAGAATTCTAATATGCACTGCTTTTTTTAAATGATTAATAGTATATTCCTAAAGCTAAAGTCAGTAGTATTAATACTCACTTAATGATAATTCTCCAGACCAATCGCCTTTTATGACTTGTTTTGCATCTTCCTCATTTGTCATAATCGGGAATACTTTATCGCATTGCGAAATGGCAAATAAATTTCGAATGAAATCATCAACAACAATAATGACAATCTTTTTCTTGTTAACCGATACCTTTTTTGCGAAATTGACAATCATACCGAAACCAGTACTATCGATATTTGTTACTTTTTGCATGTCGATAATAAATCCATGCTCTGTTTCGAAACTTTGAGCTTGTAGTTCTTTTTTTACATCTTCAATAATTCCGTACTCTAATTCACCGGTAAACGCTATTGAAATATAGTCTGCTCTTGTATCGATTTTTACCGCAATCTTTTTTTGATCCATCTTATATTGTCCCTCACTTTTCATTCGTCATATAATAGAACCTTTCGCTAACTGCTTAGAATTGGAATTTGTTCACTTCGGTGCGTAAGTTATCGGCTATTGTCGCTAATTCATCAGAGCTCTGTGTAATTTCTGCAACTGTAGCATATTGTTCTTCAGAGGTTGCGGCTATTTCTTCTGTAGCAGCTGCTGAGTCTTCAATAATGCGTGAAATGTCTTGAATCGCCTGCTGAACATTCAATGAATTTGTATTTACATTACTGAATGCGGATTTCATTTGCTCAACACCTTCTTCTGTTGCTACTACTTTTTCCACGATTTCTTTTAAAGCAGAGCCACCTTTATTAATAATCGTAACCTGTTCTTCTACAGCGAGTAGGTTGCTTTCCATTGTTCGAACCGTTACAGATGTTTCTGCCTGGATGTCGTTGATTAGATTTGTAATTTGTCCAGAAGCTAGGCTAGATTGTTCCGCAAGTTGGCGAACCTCTGATGCTACAACTGCAAATCCTTTCCCTTGATCACCAGCTCGGGCTGCTTCAATTGCGGCATTTAAGGCAAGTAAATTAGTTTGGTCGGCAATTCCAGTAATGACTGTAATGATACCACCGATTTCCTCAGAACGTTTTCCTAACTTTTGAATGGAGTCTGTAGCATAAGAAACCGTATGTGTGACAGTACTTAAATGTTTAATGGCTTCGGTAATGGCTTCTTCCCCTTTACGTGCGATATGAGTGGAGTCTACAGCGCTTTTTAAGGTTTCTTCTGCTTTTTTTAAGCTAAGAGTTACTTCTTTAATCGTATGCTGCATCATCGTTACAATTCGCTCGGACTGATCGGATTGAGTCGTAGTACCAACTGCCACATCATTCATTGTCAGGGCAATTTGGTTTGCTGCTTCACTTGTTTGGTGAGAGGACTCAGCTAACAATTTAGAAGAATTTGCGATTTGATTGGAGCTACCAGCTACCATTGTCATCGTCTCCGTCAAGCGGTCTTTCATATTTCTAAATGCATGGGCTAAATCAGCAATTTCGTCGTGGCCTTTTGCGTTTAAAATCTTTGTATTTAGATTTAAATTGGCTAATTCTGCTGCATTTGTTTTGAGTATATTGATAGGTGTAATAATTTGTCGTTGCAAGAAAATGCTTATGCAAACGATGATTAGAATGGCAATACCTAATGAAATTGCAATATTCTCAATTGCTGATTTTGTTGCAATATTGATATAAGGCGCTGTTGGGACAGCTGTAGCCCATACCCCAATTACTTCGCCTTGGCTATTGATAATAGGATCATATGCTCCTTGATGTTGTTTTCCTAAAACGTTTGCAGAACCAATAAATCTCTTTTTTTGCTCCAAGACAACAGTGGCTACTTCGTCTGACACTTTTGTATTCATTGCACGTTCGCCGTTGTCTATAATATTCGTACTAATCCTTGTGTCGTATTGAAATATAGATACGGCATTCCCGTTTGTTAACTCACCTACCTTGTCGGCAACTTCGAAATTCTCAACCATTTTGATATCGCCTTTATACAATTGATCATCAACGATTTTCCATTCACCAGGTATTTTTGCATCTAAATACTGGTAACTTAATTGTATGTCGGATAATAGTTTAGTATCCGCACTTTCTAATAGATTCTTTTTGGCTACATAAAAATTAATGCCAGCAAGAAGGGTAGTTAAAAGTAAAATACAACTTAAAATGAGTATGTTCATTTTTCTGCGGATTGTCCACTTCATCGTAATTCCTCCAATTCAAATATACGTTAGATATTGATTTTCTTAGAAATACCTACTAAAAACTTAGTGTCTGAGATGTTTTCAAACCAAATTTCATCGACCATACTTTTTACAAAAAATAGACCTCGTCCGCGATCTGAAAAAGTGAGACTATCTAAATTAAATTGAAGAACTTTATCCCATTCCTCGATTGGAATACCTTCTGCTTGATCGATCACAGTCACTTTGACTACATCATCATTCTGTGAAACGTGTACTTGGATTTTTGCTCCTTCGTTTAAGGGTGTATTTTTCATGGCTTCTATGGCATTAATGACTAACTCGTGCACGACAAAGCACAATTCTTTTTTGTTAGGGATATTAAATAAATTTGTATAACTTGCCATTGTTGCATCAACAAAATAGATGGCTTGCTGATTAGGAACTAAATTGAGCGTAAAATCCATAATGAAACACCTACCTTATAATGTAATTGTAATAGAAACTACTGTTATATCATCGGTGTAATTGTTTTCGAATAAATCATATTTTTGAGAAAATTTCTGCAAGGCGTAAGCATTATCTTGAGATGCGTAAGAATGGAAATAACCAATATCGATGGTTTGGTTACCCATCAACGACAGCATTCCGTCTGTATAAAGGATAATACGGTGCCACCCAGATAGTTGTACCGTTTTTTTGTTGATTTGAATAGTCGGAAATAATCCCAATATAGGTGTATTTGGTGGGAGTGATAATGTTTCTCCGTATTTTCCAAATAATAAACCAGCTGGATGCGAAGCATTAACATAATGTAATGATCCGTTTTTTGTATCGATTAGAATATAGATAGCTGTTACTAAAAAACGATCAATATCCTCATCCGTAAATAACTCATAAATTCGACGATTAAGTTCACTTATAACGCATACAGGGTCGATTAATCTCGTGATTAAACCTCGTAATAAAGAGCGAATCGACATCGTGACGAGTGATGCAGCTATCCCGTGTCCCATCACGTCGTACAATAATACTGCTGTTAAATCGTCATTAATTTTAAACCAGCAATACATATCGCCGCCTAATGTATTAGACGTGACATACACGCCGTCAAATTCGATATGCTCTAGTCTTAATGAAGGTGTAAATGCACTCTTTTGCACTTTTTTAGCAATAGCTAGATCCTTTAGCCAATTACTTTCCTGTTGCATCCTTAATTTTGCTTCTTTTCGATATTTTAATGCTACATGAACCCTTGCCTTGAATTGGGTAAAATCAAATGGTTTTAAAATAAAATCAAAAATGCCTGCATCGAAAACTCTGTCAATAATGATTGTTTTTTCGTAAGTAGAAGAAAGAAGGATAGGAACTTGAATCCAGTTATTTAATAAATCAATTTGCTGACAGATTTCCTCGCAGTTTCTTAGTGTTAATTTCACATCAAATATAATTAAATCGATGCTTTCTTTAAGGTCATCTGAAATGAAATCCATTACTGTCCCAACTGCCGAAAAGCTATGAACATCCGTAATGCCTATTCGATTGAAATACTTTTGTGTTCGTAAGACATCATTACTCACGTTACCAATTATCAACACTGACATGCTTTCTATACCACCGCCTTATTTTTGCAACATATCAAAAGCTGCTGTTGGATGACTAATTAGCCTTTTCTAATCATCTGTTCTCTACCATTTTTAGCTATATTATATGTACGCTTTATAAATTAAACTAGCTTACTAAACCTTCTAATACTATTATATTGTAAATTGACATAATTTTGCCACTAAATATTTTTTAAGACAAGACTATTGTATGATTTTAGAATTCTAAGTCATTATCCATTACCAGTATGCGATAAATTGGCTTGTTCATTTGTGTGATTTTAAAAAACATCTAGAAAAAGGATAATATCAATCGAAAAAAAGTATGTTATAAAACCTGACATATATGTTGTTTTTTTATTATTAATTAGTGTATTTTATAATTATTACATCATATTATGTAAATAAAATTAACATATCGGAGTGGTGGAGAATGAAACATTATACAAAAGAAGATATTATCCGCATGGCGGGAGAACAGAATGTGAAATTTATTCGCCTTCAATTTACAGATATATTGGGAACGATTAAAAATGTAGAAGTGCCAGTTAGCCAATTACAAAAAGCTTTGGAAAACAAGGTGATGTTTGATGGCTCGTCTATTGAGGGGTTTGTAAGAATTGAAGAATCCGATATGTATTTGCGTCCAGATATCGATACGTTTGTTATTTTCCCTTGGACAGCGGAGAAGGGGAAAGTTGCTCGTTTTATTTGTGATATTGCACGTCCAGACGGTACACTATTTGAAGGTGATCCACGGTCAAACTTAAAGCGCGTGTTAAAGGAAATGGAGGAGCTCGGTTTTACATCGTTTAACCTAGGACCAGAGCCGGAATTTTTCCTTTTCAAGCTTGACGATAAGGGAAAACCAACTCTTGAGCTAAATGATAGTGGTGGCTATTTTGATTTAGCGCCAACAGACTTAGGAGAAAACTGTCGACGTGATATCGTGCTAGAGTTAGAGGAGATGGGCTTTGAAATTGAAGCTTCGCACCATGAGGTGGCACCTGGTCAGCACGAAATCGATTTTAAATATGCGAATGCAATAGAAGCCTGTGATAATATCCAAACGTTCAAGCTTGTCGTAAAAACAGTGGCAGCACAACATGGCCTGCACGCAACCTTTATGCCAAAGCCATTATTTGGTGTTAATGGCTCAGGCATGCACTTTAACTTATCGCTATTTGAAGGCGATAAAAATGCCTTCTTCGATGAACATGCTGATTTACAGTTAAGTCATACAGCGCGTAGTTTTATGGCTGGGATTATGAAACATGTGCATGGGTTTACAGCAGTGACGAATCCGCTTGTAAACTCATATAAACGATTAGTACCAGGGTATGAGGCACCGTGCTATGTCGCATGGTCTGCACAAAATCGATCGCCATTGATTCGAATCCCTGCAGCTCGTGGTCTTTCAACACGTATTGAGTTACGATCAGTAGACCCAGCAGCAAACCCTTATCTAGCGATGGCTGTTATTTTAGCAGCTGGACTTGATGGTGTTAGAAAAGATTTAACACCACCTGATGCTGTGGACCGTAATATTTATAAAATGACGCGTGCTGAACGTGAAGTTGGCGGTATTGATAGCCTACCAGCATCTCTAGAATCTGCGCTAATTGAGTTAGAAATGGATAGTATCATTCGAGATGCACTGGGTGAGCATATTTTTGAGAAATTTGCTGAAGCGAAAGAGATTGAATGGAATAAATACCGTACACGTGTCCACGACTGGGAACGTGATGAGTATATGAAAATGTATTAGAAAAGAAGTGTTGGGGTTGTAGGGCTCCAACTCTTCTTCCTTTTTTGCCTGAGTGGTATTATTTTATTGATGTTAAGAGCAATCCCAGTTATACCAAACGTTTTCAAAGTTCTTTTGTTTTAAATCATGAGGGTGGATGAAGAAATTGCCGATACCGCAATCACCCCACATAATTTCTATACCTTCACCGTAGCTAGAGTCCAGTTGGAACAACAGAATATCTTCTTGTAAATCTTCAATATGAAAACGTGGGTCTTGTTGTGTGAAATTTGGAAACCCACCTATTTTACCATCACCGTCATTTTCTGTAACAAAATCATAAATTTCATTTAGAACATCATCTACTTTATCTCCATAATGCTCTTCGAAAAGCTCATAAAAATCAATACCATATTGCTGATTGAATTCTAAACAATCATGTAGCAATAATGTCTCTCGGATTTCACCTGTCAATTGGTACTCACCTTCGACAACTACATATTCAGGTTTTTGAGTATAAAAATCAGCCTGCTCCTCTTTTGAATAAGAAGTTTCTGAAAGATCATCAAAAAAATGAACTGCATAACCAGATCGATTTTTAACGTTTTCTAAATCCATTCCGATCAAATCATCGTGTAAATTTACATAAAATTCCAAGGTACCAGATGTAGGATAATTGGGTAACTGAGGGAATTCCGAAAAATTCAGCTGCGCTAGTAAATATAACGGTTGGCCCTTTGAACTTGTAGGAAATGGTTTGTTTTTTGGGAAATAGCCATACCCTCCTGCTTTAGATGCAGTTAAAGATAGTTCTCCTTTATTTTCAACAGTTAAAGCAATAAATGGCTTGGAGGATTTTATTAGTTGCTCTCTTATCTGAGCAGGTAAATCTTCTAAAATCTGTAGAGACATTGTCAGCACCCCTTAAATAAGATTGTATTTTCATTTTAAAATAACATCCAATAAAAAGAAAGGAAGGGTTAAAGCTTCCATTTTAGTATGATTGCGTCTTGTATTATAAAAAGTTAGATATAACAATAGCGTGATTGATCGATAACTGATAGGAGTTACCCTCTTTTCTATGAACGATTGTGGAGTAACCTCCGTTATAGACTATCTTGAAAATGAATCGAGATTGTACAACAAAATCTAGATAAGATGACCGATAAAATTAATGAGCTTGCAAAAGGATTAGAGGGAAATGATCGTGAAATTGAATCAGTTGCAAGCAAGTTCATAACAGATGCTATTTTTTAGTTTCAACAGTTTTTAACAAGGGTATTGGTTTAAAACTTTAAGAACCCATCTGGCGTATTTAGTTGAATATTTGTCGGATAAATTATGGATTAGGCTCTTAACAGATAAAACAGCATCACATTTGCTACAGGTCTATATTACATTAGCGAAAAATATAGTTGATGTATTAAGTATATTAAGGTAGTTAGAAATGGAGTTAGAGATAAGATATTTAACGAGGATAAGGAGAATGCAGTATGTGTAAAAAAACAGTAGAAGAATTGGAATTAATATTACCTAAATTTAAGTATATAGCGCATCCCATTAAATCAGGTATTTTCAAAATAGAAAAAAAAGTGATCTGTGATTGTTGTGAACAAGAGGTGGAAATTTATGTTGAAAGTGGTCTCTATGCAATTGAATCGGTAGAGTACCTTTGTCCGAATTGTATAAGTAGTGGTAAGGCTGCCAAGAAGTATAATGGAACATTTCAATCGGATTTATATAATGATGAACAAGTAGTGAATGAGTCGTTTGTAGATGAAATCCTACATCGAACACCAGGTTATGTGAGTTGGCAAGGTAATGACTGGTTTGCTCATTGTACGGATTACTGTGCTTTTATTGGGTATGTAGGATGGGCGGAAATAGTTGAAAAAGGAATTGAGGATGAAATAGAAAATTTTACAGAAATGAATATAGAGGATTTAAAACGCTACTTAACAAATGATGGCGAATTACAAGGTTATCTCTTCCGATGTTTAGAATGCGGGAAGTATTGCCTATATGCAGATTGTGCATAAGTTAAATGTATGGGAGTTGTAGATGTGTTTGAGAAGGAATTAGTAACTATAGATTTTGACGTTGATGGTGATTTAATTGAGGGAGAGATTCTATTAGAGGAATGGAATGCTTTTTTAACAACGAAGGTGCCGTTTATTTAACTATTCAACTTGAAGAAGATGCTGTTTTGATAGAATTATTGCCAGAGCATATAATTGGTTATGAATATGTCGTTCAAAACCAAATAAAAATTCTAGATGCAATTTTGAATGAACTATTGAAACAATATCCTAAGATGCAAGCGCAATACGGATATGACGAAGAGGAAAAAGTAGAATATATGCCTGATGTTTCACATATTCAAGATTTTTCACCTTTACTTTCACCAGGGACGATGTCTGTTTTGGATGTATCAAAGGATGGATTTCCTTATATCGGATTTATTTTTTCTTGCAAATGGGATGAAGAGCATGCTTTTGGTGCAATGATTTATAAAGATCGCGTAGTAGCAATTGGTGGAGCAGACACAGCATTCTTATATTGGATAGCGCAAAATGATTTAGATAAGTGTATGGGAAAAGAAAGTGAAGAGTGAAAAATACTAACATAATTAAGGATGGGATGAAAAATGAATTACTTAACTTCTGCCAACTTTACAACGCACCAAGAAGCCTTTCAACAAGCGATCATAGAAATTAAAACTAGTAGTTGTAAATTAATTGAAGAATATCCACTCCTTATCGAGTTAACAACGGGCGAAAGTCTTTTGGTTACTGCTGCTTTAGAGTACTATTTGAATAATCAACTAACTGCACCGTTTAGCTATGATGAAGCCAAAGCTTTTTGCGAACAATTACGTCAAATGGTAGGGTTCAATAACATTAGTTATACATTGCGAACTTGGATTGAAAAAAATGTTCAGGGCCAATATTTCTCTACAGAAACAAAAGGATGGGAATCTACATATACATTAAAAGAAGGAATTGAGTTAGCAGAGATAAATCAAGAGTTGCTGAATTTTGTGTGCTATGTAGCCATTTGTTACATGAAATTTGGTGCAAGTTATGAATCTATTTCAGCCGATCGACTTTTTAAACTGGTAGAGGCAACAGGATCTGATGAGGTAGCTAAACTTAGGGAAAATGGTTCGGGGGAACTTACTATAAGTGAAAGTTCATATAGTGACACTAATGTTGACTGTACTGCGAATGATGTAT
Source organism: Lysinibacillus sp. NPDC096418 (assembly GCF_044762775.1). Taxonomy (NCBI): domain Bacteria; kingdom Bacillati; phylum Bacillota; class Bacilli; order Caryophanales; family Bacillaceae; genus Lysinibacillus; species Lysinibacillus sp. NPDC096418. Next base: position 27,326 of record NZ_JBIWEY010000015.1, on the reverse strand, counting down.
TTGCCATTATAGATATTAAAATTAAGAACGAAAAACAAGCAGCATATGAAAAGTCTTTGGATTTTATTGTTCGACTACTAGATTTGAACTTCCCGAAAAGTTATCAAATTAAGTTTTCTAGTTCTGAAAATGAATACTTACCAATTGAAAATTTACCATATGTGCCTGTTCACAATTTTTTTGCCAATGCTCTTAAGTATCCAGAGTTGCATTCGAAAATTAAATTATACGCTGAAAAATCCATGCGAACGTATGAATGGTATACGGACCTAGAGGATGAAGATTGTGCTATGCCTTCCACTTTTGCAGTCCTAGGTTTAGGGTTAGTTTCCTCAGAATACTGGCCCTTAGTAAAAAAATATATGGAAACTTGTGACGAAGAACACTCGTCCATCCAAACAGCTTTCACACCCGTATTTATCAAAAAATTTGGCTTCACTCCTGAGACGCTGCCTATTTTCATTAGTTGTGTGCTTGCTGTTCAGGAACATGAACCCCATGCAGTTTTTTTAGAAGAAATTAATGATAAAGCTACTTTAGAACTGCTATTAACATGTAAAAGAAATTTTGAAGACTATCTAAGTGAGAGCCAAAAAGAAGACTGGAAAAATGAGCTTGATGAAATGATTGAATTTGTCTGGCAAAATGTGTGTTATACCATTTGGGGTGTTTGTTTTGATAAACCAGCCTCAATAGTGATTGATAGTGCTTCAGAAGAACTTAAACATATTTACCAGGAAATATTGTTGTAGTGAAAATAAGTAACTATCAAAGTTTGGTACTGCTAAATGCTGCAAGTAGATATATAGGGTCAGAAATCAAAACATATGTCCAGTATTTGAAATTCGTTGATTATATGAAAATGTATTAAAAGAGAAGTGTTGGGGCTATAGGGCTCCAACACTTTATTGCTTTTTCTAGATTTTATCGTAACAAATATGATTGATTACAGAACATATTAGTAAAAATATCGAGTATGGCTAAAAGAAATATTTTGAAAGAGAAAATTGACACATGGTATACGTTTGTATACACTTATATTTAGAGATATACATTTGTATACGAAGGGTGGTATGAGTGATGAGAGAAGAAAGAATGAAAGACTTAAAAAAAGAGGGACATCATCGAGGAGAACGTCATAGAGGAAGAGGTGGTTCACAACACCGCGGAGCAAAAACCTTTCGCAGAGGAAGAGCAATTGCTTTTTTAGAGATGATGAATCTTAAGCGTGCAACGATTAAGCAACAGCTAGATCAACCAGAGTTTCAATCAATCCATCAACTTTTAGTGGGTGAATTGAAAGCTATTGATATGGTCATTAACGAATTTACACAATTATTCGAAATACATGAAGATGAAACAAGTGATATATCCGACAAGCAAAATGAAGAAGTAGCAACTTCGGAGATAGCAAATGCCGATACTATAAATGTTGGCCAGAAAGGAAATGAATAAAATGAAACAAATTAACAGTTATATTGATGCAGTGTTTCATCATGAGGATGCCCTATTAGAAGAGGTCATTACATCTATTAATGAAAACGGCATGCCTTCTATTTCAGTATCTCCTTCTTCTGGAAAACTATTATCGATGCTTATCTCGATTTCTGGAGCAAAAAATGTCTTAGAAATAGGGGCTCTTGGTGGCTATAGCGGCATTTGTCTTGCTAGAGGGTTTGGCAAAGAGGGGAAATTAACTTCTCTAGAATTAGATAAGAACTATGCAGAATTAGCTTATAGCAATCTTGTTAAAGCAGGCTTTGGCGATCAAGTATCATATATTACTGGTTCAGCGTTGCAAAGTTTAGAAAAACTCGCTTTGGACAATAAGCGGTTTGACTTTTTCTTTATCGATGCTGATAAAGATAATTATGAAAACTATTTAAATTATTGCATTAAACTAGCGGACGAGGGTGCGTTAATCGTTACAGATAATGTACTTGCTAACGGTAGTGTTGCAGATCATAGTGTTACACCTAAGCGATATACGGAGCTGATGAAGAAATATAATGAAGTTGTAGCTAATCATCCTAGGTTAGAATCTGTCCTTATGCCAATCGGGGATGGTATGACGATTTCAAAGGTGAAAAAGTAAAAAATGTTAATACTAGGGGGCACTGACGGACAAGAAATAACTTGTTTTGTCGGTGTTTTTTTTATTTTTTTGAGGGGAATCGGAAAGTTGAGTTTTATAGGAGAGCCTTTGTATTATGTAACGATTTTAGAGAGAATTACGTATAGTAAGTATCAGACAATTAAAACAATTTATTGACAACCTAGTTACTATGTTTTAGAATGCTAGACAGAGCTATTAAAACATAGTGGTTTACTACGTTTTAAACGTGTAGATAAATGAGGGAGAGGTAAAAATATGCATTTTAAAAAATGGGGAATTGTCGTTTCTGCCCTTTTGCTAACATTTGTACTTGCAGCATGTGGCAATAAGGATAGTGAAAAAGAAGAAGGGTCAACTGAAAAGCAATATAAAGATACGTTGAATATAGCAGTTACTGCACAGCCACCAGGCTTAGATACTTCGTTGACAGTATCGAATGTGGCGCTAGGAATTTCGTTAAATATTTTCGAGCAATTATATACACTGAATGCAAATTATGAACCAACGCCGATGTTAGCTGAATCGGTGGAGCAAAGTGAGGATGGCCTAACTTATACGTTTAAATTACGTGAAGGTGTCAAATTCCATAATGGCAAAGAAATGACTGCCGAGGACGTTGAGGCATCTATGAATCGTTGGTTAGCAACGTCATCTCGCGCGAAACTGTTATTAGAAGGTGCGAAGTTTGAGACGGTTGATACATATAATGTCAAATTAACTGTTGTAAAACCGACTTCAGATGTCATGATTTTAATGTCATCAAGAGCACAGTATGCATCAATTATGCCAAAAGAAATAGTAGAAGCAGCACCAGCAGATGGCATTAAAGAGTTTGTCGGAACGGGTCCTTACGAATTCAAAGAGTGGAAGCAAGATCAATATATCCATTTAGTGAAAAATGAAGAATATCAAGGTGTAGATGGTGAACCAAGTGGGTATGCAGGTCGCAAAGAAGCACCGACAGCAAACCTTTACTATCATTTTGTAACAGATCATTCAACACGTATTGCGGGTATTCAAACGGGCAAATATGATATTGCTGATAGTATCCCAGTAGAAAACTATGATCAATTAGATGCTGATAAAAACATACAGCTTAGTACGTTCCCAGGTGGTGCATTAACAGCGTTCTTAAATACAAATGAAGGGTTACTCGCTAATCAGAAATACCGTGAAGCCATTTTAGCTGCACTAAACAACGAAGAAATTATGCTAGCGAGCTTTGCAAAACCAGAATTATATTCATTAGCGCCAAGCTATTTAAATGAAAATCAAGTGCAATGGTCTACAGATACTGGTAAAGAATATTACAACCAAGCTAACCCTGAAAAAGCAAAAAAACTTTTAGAAGAAGCAGGCTATAAAGGCGAAGAAATAACATTATTAACAACAAAAGACTATGCAGAAATGTATGCAGCAACATTAGTTATTCAAGAGCAACTTCGCCAAATAGGTATGAATGTGAAAGTCGATAATTATGATTTCCCAACATTCCTTGAAACGAAAAATGATACAAGTAAGTGGGATTTGTTCGTCGCAAGTACAGGGTACCAATCAACACCACCTCAACTTTTAGCTGTAACGCCTGATTGGGCCGGCTTAAACAATGACCAAGTGAAAAATGCTTTAACAGCGATTCGTAGTGCAGCTACACCAGAAGATGCAAAAAAAGAATGGGCAAACCTACAAGGCTTCTTGTATGAATTTGGCTCATCTACAGTTATTGGTCACTATAATGAGGTTGTAGCGACAACGAAAAAAATTGAAGGTTACGAGCAATTTGAAACTTCCGTTGTTTGGAATGTAAAAGCAAGCGAATAAATTAAGTGAGCCGAGGGTGTATGCTGTGGTTTTTATGGCGGCGCTGCCCTCGCTTTTTATCTTCATTCAGTTAGAAGACTTCCACCTCTATAGGTGGTGATGTGAATTCGGTGTTGTTTTACTGTTCAGTAGGTGTCCAGAAGTTTTGTGCGCGAAAGTGAAGCGTCGGCAGTAAAACACCTGCTGAACGAAGATAAAATCTCCGGCGGATGTTACAGATTCTTTAGAGGAGCCTTTCGAGCGAGCTCGAAAAAAATCTGGACGTAATTATGCCGAAGTGCAATTGACCATTCTGGCTAAAAAATGAGGGATATTAGTGTTTGCATATATTATCAAAAGGTTGCTATCGCTCATACCGGTCCTACTTGTTGTGACAATTACTATATTTTTAATTATACATATTACACCGGGGGACCCAGCGGCAACAATATTAGGCTTAGAAGCAACAGAGGAGCAAATTGAAACATTAAACGAAGAGTTAGGGCTAAATCGTCCAATTACTGAGCAGTACTTAAGCTGGGTAGCTGGTTTGTTAAAAGGGGACTTAGGAGATTCTATTTTTATGCATCAGCCAGTAACACAGGCTATAGCAGAGCATATGGGGCCTACACTATCATTGGCAATTTTAGCTCAAATAATTGCGCTGATTTTAGCCATTCCATTTGGAATTTTCGCAGCGTATAAGCGAGGAAGTATTGTCGATGTTTCGTTAATGGGCATGTCATTGTTTGGAATGGCGATACCTAGTTTTTTATTAGGGCTGTTACTAATGCTAGTTGTAGGTGTTCAGCTTCAATGGCTCCCGGTAGCGGGTTATGAACCACTTGAAAATGGGATTTGGGCGCACTTTCAATATTTAATATTACCGGGTATATCACTCGGTGCAATTCAGGCGGCATTAATTACACGCATGACACGTGCTTCTATGCTAGAAGTGTTGAATTTAAATTATGTGAAAACAGCAAGATCGAAAGGGCTGAAAGAGTTTTCCGTTCTATTAAAGCATGCTTTCCGCAATGCTTTTTTGCCGATTTTAACTGTCATTGGCCAAACATTTGGTACGCTCATTACTGGGGCTGTTGTAGTAGAGTCAATCTTTAATATTCCAGGGCTTGGACAGTTAATTATGAATTCTATTGAACGTCGTGATTTTGCCGTTATTCAAGGCGTTGTGTTTGTAGCAACACTTATGTATGTCAGCATCAATTTAATCATTGATTTATTGTATGGTGTTATTGATCCACGAGTACGTTTAGATCGTAAATAAGGAGGGCTCGTATGGTTTCGTTACAGGAAAAAGAAGAAATTCGTAACATAAGTAAAAAACTAAAAAAAGAACAACATGCATTACAGCGACAGCGGTTAAAAGCCAATTACGGCCTACTTATTGGCGGTACTATATTTATACTACTCGTGTTGTTGGCCCTTGTTGGCCCGTATCTTACACCGTATGACCCCTATAAAATGGTTGTTGTTGATAGATTACTAGCACCTTCTTCTACGCATTTGCTAGGGACAGATGAATTTGGGCGAGATTTAATGACGCGTATTTTGTATGGGGCCCGTGTTTCGATTGGTGTTGGCTTAGCGGTAGCGGTGCTATCGTCGGTCCTCGGATTAATCATTGGTTTATATGCGAGTTTTTATAAAGCATTAGACCATGTGCTAATGCGGACTTGTGATGGTTTAGTAGCGATTCCTGGTATATTACTAGCCATTGCATTGATGGCAGCATTAGGTGCATCTGCAACAAATGTAATAATTTCATTAACAATTGTATTTACGCCGAATATTGCACGTATTGTACGATCATCTGCACTTGTTATTCGCGAGCAAACATACATAGAAGCGATGCAGGCGCAAGGTGCCAGCAAGACACGTATTATTTGGTTACATATTGCTCCGAACACTTTATCGCCACTCCTCGTACAAGCAACATTTATCTTTGCAGAGGCAATTATCTCTGAAGCGGCATTAAGTTTCTTAGGGGCAGGAATTCCAGCACCGGAGCCGAGTTGGGGGAATATATTGCAAGCTGGGAAGCTAGTCATATACAAAGCTTGGTGGATGGTAGTTTGTCCGGCAACTATGGTGGTATTAACTGTACTGAGCTTAAACTTGCTAGGTGATGGGCTACGTGATTTCTTAGATCCACGTACAAAGCAGAAGAGTAAAAAGTAAATGGAGGTATCATCATGAAGAACACTCCTCTATTAGAAGTGAAGAATTTAAAAACACATTTCCAAACTGAGCGAGGCAAAGTTACGGCTGTGAATGGTGTTAGTTTTTCTATACAGCAAGGTGAAATTATCGGGATTGTCGGGGAGTCGGGTTGTGGGAAAAGTGTTATGTCACAATCGATTTTGAGATTACTAGAGCATACAGACGCAGTCTCTTATGATGGCGAGGTACTATTTGAAGCTAGAAATTTACTCGATCTATCTTTAAAAGAATTGAGAACAGTACGAGGTAATGACATCTCGATTATTTTCCAAGATCCCTTAACGTCATTGAATCCTGTGTATACGATTGGCAATCAAATCACAGAAGTGCTTCGTTTACACCAAAAACTATCGAAAAAAGAAGCGAAGCAGAAGGCAATTGAACTCTTGCGTTTAACAGGAATCTCTGCACCAGAACAACGCGTGAATGATTTCCCGCACGAGCTATCAGGGGGCATGCAACAGCGTGCAAGTATCGCGATGGCACTTGCGTGTGAACCAAAGCTATTAATTGCTGATGAACCAACCACTGCATTAGACGTTACGATCCAAGCGCAAATTATCGAATTAATTACAGAGTTAAATGAAAAATTAAATATGGCCGTACTTTTCATTACTCATGACTTAGGCGTTGTTTCAGAAATTTGTACGGGTGTTAAAGTGATGTATCTAGGGCAAATCGTGGAGGAAGCGACAACAGACCAGCTATTTACTGGACCACTTCATCCATATACGCAAGGTTTAATTGAATCGATTCCTCGTATGGACAGTGACCGTGAAGAAAAATTACATGTCATTGATGGGGTAGTGCCACCGCTTTCAAATGTCCCGCAAGGTTGTGGTTTTTCTACGCGTTGCCCATATGCAGACGATCAATGCCGCCAGCAACAGCCCCCACTTGAAACATTTGAAGAAGGGCATAAAGTAAAGTGCTGGCATTTTAAAGAAATTTTAAGAGAAAGAGAGGCGTTGTAGAGTGGAAAAAAACACGAATACCGAACCGATTTTAACGGTCAAATCATTAGAAAAGAAATTTCCAGTCTACAGCGCATTCGGAAAGCTATTTGGTACAACAGCACATGTTCATGCAGTTAGAGATGTGTCCTTTCAATTATACGAGGGGGAGACTTACGGACTTGTAGGAGAATCTGGCTCAGGGAAAAGTACAACTGGTCGTACAATTCTTGGTTTAACGCCTGCGACAAATGGGCAAGTGCTTTATCAAAATCAAGATTTAACGAAGATGTCGGAAACAGAATTAAGATACTTCCGTAAAGATTTACAAATGGTCTTCCAAGATCCTTTTTCTTCATTAAATCCGCGTAAGAAGATCGGTTCTATCTTAGAAGAACCATTAGTAATTCATAAACTCGGCAATCGTGAGGAACGAGAAACGAAAGTATTTGAAGTGTTGAAATTGGTCGGACTTCAGGCAGAGCATTATTTTCGATATCCGCATGAATTTTCGGGTGGGCAACGTCAACGCCTAGGGATTGCACGTGCATTGATTATGAATCCAAAAGTTATCATTTGCGATGAACCTGTTTCAGCGCTCGATGTATCGATTCAATCACAAATTTTAAATATTTTAAAAGAGTTACAAAAAAGTTTAGGGTTAACGCTCCTATTTATTACACATGATATTAGCGTTGTACGTTTTATTTCAGACCGTATTGGCATCATGTATTTAGGTTCCATTGTGGAAGAAGCTCCTACTGAAGCTTTATTTGCAGAGCCACTGCACCCTTATACAAAGGCTCTCTTTTCAGCAGTACCTGACTTTACAAGTAAGAGATTAAAAGATCGGGTTGTATTGAAGGGTGAAATACCTTCTCCGTTATCGCCACCATCAGGTTGTGCATTCCATACACGTTGCCCATTTGCAACGGCCATCTGTAAACAACAAACACCTATATTAAAAGAAATCAAGCCAGCACATTATGTTGCTTGTCACCTAGTAGAGGAGAAAGAGTAATGACAACTATTCAAGTAGTAAATGGACAAAATGAAGTAAGAAACGAAGCAGGCTTCCAAGTAATCGGAAGCATAGCACCAAATCAAGAGGGGCTATCACCTAAAGAATTGCTAGAAGCGGCACTAGGGCTATGCATTTCTATATCCTTGCAAAAAGTATTAGCACGCGATGAGGTGGAAGTGAATGTCGATGAGATAGAAATTCAAGTAACGACATCTAAAGATGAAGGTATCACAAATCGTTTCGTTCGCTTTGATGTCACTGTCCAATTCCCATCACAATTAGATAATTCATATAAAGAAAAACTAATTGCTGTTATCGAACGTGCTTGCACAATCGGCAACACATTAAAAAATGATGTGGTAATCAATACGGTGGAAAAGAGATAATCTGATTGCTTTGGAGGCGTGAACTTCCCTTGTATATGAGATAAATAGTAAAAGGATTCATCAAATCACTTGTCGGTGAAAGCTTTTTTCGACATTAGTATGACAAAAGAATAAGCTGTTAAGTTTATTCTTTTGCTTTATACAAAGACTAATTTTTGGAGAAAAGGTACCAAAACTAAGAAGCCTCCCCCTCATGAAATTAGCATCATTTTCAGTTAAAGTCTCCATTCGTTCAATAAGAATTATATATTTTTATCTTTCTAATACTATACAATATTGTTCTTTATATTTTTCATGGTTCCAATCGAACATTTGTACCAGATGATTTAGAGATAGTTCTTCATAGTTACATCTAACATACGGTATATTTATTTCATTATCGTCATGACCAATCCATACTTTCCATAGTTCTAATATCTGTCCTGCTCTAATATTTTCTTTTAGGTACTCCAGTAATTGCTTTGCTCTCATTTCCGAATAGATAAAATTCACTTCATAAATGAATGGATAACTTGTATATTCACTTACATCATAGTAAGCGTCCTTTTTAATGACCAATTCATTTAGGTCATCTTCATTTTCAACAAATAATATTTGGGCATTAGGATCCATCTTCTCCCAAGGTACAAACTCATGTGGTTTTATTTTTAATTCAATAGCTTCCTTAACAGTAATATACTTTGATTTTGTTTCTACTTCTGGCATTTCATAATTTGTTGCTATAAATGAACAAAAACTCATTTAACTACCTCCTAAATCTAATCCTTAAATTCTCTTGCAACGTTAGCACAAGAAGAAAAAGAGCAGCCTACGTTGTTTGATTATCTTCAAGTTAAGCCTCTGTTGATATTCCCTTCTTACACGAATCTGCTCCATTAATTAAATTTGAGAACAGTGCAAATGTTATTTTAACAGATTTATATGAAGAAAAAGGCAATGTATTCGCAGCTGAATTAGGTGAAAATGCACTTTTTGTTTAACAAAACATTGTATCTGAAGAAGATTGGGCAACAGTTATTGCGAAAGCAGAGGAAATTTTCGGTTCAGTAAATGTATTAGTAAAGATCGCTGGTATTGTAGAAGTATTCTCTCGATAAATTCCATTAAAACGCGTAGCACAACCAGAAGGAGTTTAAAATATTATATTGTTCTTGGCTTCTGATGAGGATAGCTATGCAACAGGTTCAGAATTCGTGATTGATGGCGGATTAACTGCACGGTAAAAAGAGCTTGAACAAATCGTTATATAATTGATAAAGGCCAATTTTCTATTAGTATAGAAAATCGGCCTTAGTTTTTTTAGTGAAGTATTGTCTGATCATGTTCTATTAAAAGTGAAAAAGCTCTTTACATATTTTCAAACTGAAATAAATCAACTATAATGGTATTTAAATGGTAGAAATTCTAAAATCTACTTATTTATCTTTGTTTATACAAATTTCTATAGAGGAGCTCGAAAATGAAAAAGAAATTTTTATCCTTACTCATGGCCATAGTAATGGTCTTATCAGTTAGTGTATCGGTGTATGCCGATGAAACGTCGCCACCAGCGACAAGAGGAGAAATCGTTAAAGCCTTGTTGATGGCAGCAGACGCTTATCAGCCAGGAATTAATAAAGAAGCTGTTATTAAAGGCTCTGAAAACGGAGATTTAAGAGAGAATGAGCCAGCAAAGAAGGTTGAAGCTTTAGTCATGTTGAGCAGAGCATTCGGCGAATTGCCAAAGCCTGTCGGAAATGATCTGCGAAGTGGAACATTTGGCGTCGAGTTCACCGATGTACCAGCTTGGGCAAAAAAAGATATCGATAAACTGGCAAAAGCAGGCGTACTTACTGGCAAATCTGACGGCACATTAGGTGCGAATGACACGATCACAATCGATGAGTTCCGAACTATTATTTCTAGAATATGGACGCTTAAAGGCTCCCATTTAAATGACGATTTTTATGAAACAATCAATAAGGAATGGTTAAATAAATCGACAATTCCGCCAGGAGAATCCTCGGGCGGCTTAGCTTTCGAGCAGCAACAGCAGAATGAAGATAAAATAGGAAAAATAATAAAAGAACTTGCTGGCAAGCACTTCGCAGAAGGAACAAAAGAACAGAAAATTGCCGACTTCTATTCAGCAGCATTGGATACAAAAAATAGAAATAAACAAGGGATTGAGCCCGTTCAAAAATATTTAAAGGCAATTGACGGGGCTAAAACGCTTGATGAACTCGTTCAAGCAGATCTTACCCAAGAGAAAGAAATAGGGCTAAGCTCTTTATTCAGCTTTACAATCATGAACGATGCAAAGAACAGCAGTGAAAATGTTTTGTATTACACTGGATTAGCTACTAGTCTGGATAAGAACAGCTTTGTAACGGAAGACCCGACAGCGAAAAAAGCCTATATACAATATATGACCAAAATTCTCGTGGTATCGGGCGAGGAAGAGTCTGCTGCGAAAGTAAATGCTGAAAAAATTTACGACATGGAGAAAAGCTTAGCTTCCGTATCGCTTGAACCACATGAACAAGGTGACGTCAATAAATACTATAATCCGTATACAACCGAACAATTCGATAGAATGTTCAAAGCAGTAGATATGAAACAAGTCTTAACATCGATGAAAGTCGACAGTACTAATAAAGTAATCGTATTCGACGTGAAGTTGGCGCAAAAAGGCGCGGAACTCTTAACTGAAACTAATCTTAACGTGCTTAAAGCATACGCCAAAAATCGCCTGCTTATGGCAACAGGCGATTTATTGTCAGATGAATTCGGAGATGCTGGTAAGGAATTTGCCAAAACTGTATACGGTGTTACAGGAGAAAAAACAAATCAGGAAATCGCAGTAGCCATGACAACTGACGCAATGGGCGGATATATTGAGCAAATGTTTGCCGAGAAACATTTTTCACCAGAAGCTAAAAAAGATGTTGAGCAGATGGTAGAGCAATTAATTGCTGCGTATGAGGAAAGAATCAACTCTCTTGATTGGATGTCAGAAACAACAAAAGCGAAAGCTATTAAAAAGCTAAATACGATGATTGTTAAGATCGGTTACCCAGACAAGTGGGATACGACATTAGATCAAGTAGCTATTAAGACATATAAAGAAGGCGGTTCACTGTTCTCTAATACCTTCGCAGTATATAAAGCGGAAATTGATGACGTGAAAGCCAAGCTAGGAAAACCGGTTGATAGAACGGATTGGATAACTAAAGTATATACTGTAAATGCTTTCTACTTTCCTTTAAATAACGAAATTACGTTCCCTGCTGGTATTCTCCAAGCGCCTTTCTATGATATTAACGCTAAACCGGAAGAAAACTATGGTGCCATTGGTATGGTCATTGGCCATGAAATCAGCCATGCATTTGATAATAACGGATCTGCCTACGACGAAAATGGAAATGCAAATAACTGGTGGACAGAAGAGGACTTTAAGAAATTCAAAGAGAAAAACCAGGAACTGATTGAGTTCTATCATAATATTGAAATTATTCCGGGTGTGTTAAGCGACGGTCAGCTTACACTAAGCGAGAATGTCGCTGATTTAGGTGGCATGGCAGCTTCACTGCAAGTTGTATCCAAAATGAGTAATCCGGATTATAAAGCATATTTTGAACGCAATGCGGATATATGGAAATTTACAACGACAAAAGAATTTGCAGCGCTTCTGAGCAAAAATGATGTACATTCAGCTCGAAAAATTCGGGTAAACCGCACGATTGTGAATTTCCCGCAATTCTATGAAACTTATGGCATTAAGCCAGGAGATGGTATGTATGTAGCTCCAGAGGATCGAGTTTCCATCTGGTAAAAATTTTAGCAGATAGAGCTAATTCCGATAGTCCTTACATCGGTGTTTAAAGGCAAAGAATCTATCTAGTAAGCTCTTTTTAGAGTAAATGCACCGAAATAATAAGCTCAAGAATGGTGATTTTACGTCATTCTTGGGTTTTGCTTTTTTCGGCCCTCCCAATAGGTTTGTTATCATCTCGCTTGCTTCTTCTGAAGTCGAACTAACCTGATTCATTAGCGCGAAGCGATTATTTAAGAATCTTCACAAACTAACTATTAGTTGGTTTAGAACCATAAACAATTTGTCTTAATGATAGCCATATGTGAATTTGATGAGAGCGATTGTCCCTAGATTTTTGAAAATACCAACGTTATACTATCATCCCCTAAAATTTTCACCCTCTCCATAAAAATTTGAATCTAATTCTCATTGTACGAACTTACTTCTACCCTATATAAATTATCCTAAAAAACAATTTTTATGTTATCGCATTTGACATAACAATTTAAGGAAGCAAAAACTTAATGGGGAAACCTCTATTTGGCAAATTTATTTCTCTTTATTTAGAAAATAACGGAGGAAAGCTTTGGTGTTGCGTGCGCAACGGCTATTGTTGCTTTATTCTTTTGTTTAAAATACATATATTTTGAGGTGAAAGATGAATGACTACTGGAGAAGCAATTCGCTCAATGCGAATGAAATTAGGACTCACTCAACAACAATTAGCAGACAAAGTTTTTGTAACAAGACAGACCATTTCCAAGTGGGAATTAGAAAAAAGTGTGCCTGATCCAATTTCTTTAGAGCTGCTAGATCAAGTCCTGAATTTAACAGAAGTACTCAATAAAAATGTACAGAAAGGAGCAAGTAAAAAAATGAGAATAATCACCAACTTTATTTATGTACTCTTATTCGGCGTTTTATTTTTACCTTTTCGATTTTCATGGGTAAAAATAAAGCAGAACTGGAAAAAACCTTTATTTAAATTTTTAATCGTACCCCTTGTCGGCATTTTATATTTATTTTACTTACACTCGCTAATAGATACTGTGTTTTATTGGATGGTTGCTTTTTCTGTAAGTATATATTTGCTTACAGCTCGTTATTTCCAAGAAGAAGAGGTGTGATGTAGTGGCGAAAAAAATTGATTATAAAAACTCTGCAGTAGCAAGTTATCTTTTGATTGGAATAGTATTTTTAATAATTGGATTAGATAAAAATTTTGCTTTTTTATTGATCGGAATGTCGTTCGTTGTTTTAGGCATTAAAGAAAATAATAAATATGAAAAATAATTATTTTATAAATGGAGTAAACAAAAAACCTATTCATATGAGTAGGTTTTTTTACTATTAAAAGCAATGCTTCATATTTAAGAATCCTACTTTTTGGCTGTACTAGGTTAAATTCTCTATTTTCCTACAATGGCATTCTCGTTAAACCAAATAATAAAATAATCAATGTAATTTAATACCTCATCCAAGGTTGGAACTTTTTGTTGAACAAATACATACTCGATTTCTTTAAAATATTCTTCTCTAGGGAAATAATACTGAAGAATTATAAGATTTTCTTGAATATTTGTAGACCAACTTTTATCTCTTTCAGCTACATAGCAGTATGCACCTCTTACAATTCGTTTTAAAATCGATAGTAAAGTAGCGTGGTCAGCTTCATTTTCCAGAATTGCATCCCGATAACTTGTGAGTGTATCAATAAGATTTCCATTTAATGCCTTACAGATATGAACATTTGGCTTCATTTTAGGAAAGTGTACGGACAGGTCCTCTCCATAAATACAAGTACAGACGTGTCTCAACCAAAATCCCCAATAATATTGGCTATTTTCTTTAAATACATCTGCTGTAACCCCAATATCGTAATCAACTTTTGGCACGATTAGATTGTCATGAATAAACATTTTTGTTTCTTCTTCTAAATGTGCCATTTCTTGAGGAGAGAATGGAGATGTCAAAATTACTGATAAATCAATATCTGAAGTACCTAATACAGCCTCTCCACGACCAACACTTCCGTAGATATAAACACTATGTAATTTTGTACCTGCACATCTTTTTAAAATCTCTACAACTTGACTAAGAAGTCCTTGGTATGCACCATCAATTTTATTTAGCGAGGTTTTGTTTAAGATATATCCGTTACTATCTACATCTATTCTTGTTGGGAACTGCACATTTCTCACTCCTTTCTTATAAGAATTTTATATTCCAGAGTACACTTTTTCTACTAAAAATTAAAGTCCTATAGTAATTGTAATCAAACTTTATTATTAATGATGGGTAAAGTTTTTAATCAAAGTAACTAATGTATTAATAAAATACAACGCTCTTGGATTTAGGAATGAAAAAGTAAGGTATTGGTCGCTTGGATAATTAAAATATAACACTTTTCTATATAGAACAATCATTTCCATTTAGAAATTACACCTGTATTTTCTAGGTTTACAGGTAATATTTGAATATGTTAGTATAGCAATATTCAAATAAGAATTATTAAATTTTAATGATTTATCTGAATAATTAGTTTTAAGATAATAATAGTTTAAAGATTCAAATTCTATTGTAATTAGAATCTTTTAGGTATTTTTCTTTAGGAGATGAATGATTATGAATATCCAAAAAACATCAAATTCGTTAAAGTCCACTGACATTGTAGAGCAAACAGTTGGGATATATGAAGAAGCTGTGCGATTAAGAAGAATGATTCATGAAAATCCTGAACTTGGATTTGAAGAATATAAAACTGCTGAAATAATCGCGAATTATTTACAAGAACTTGGTATTGAAGTAACTACAGGTGTCGCGAAGACGGGTGTTGTTGGTATTCTTCAAGGAGAAAAAGAGGGACCAGTGCTAGCTTTACGTGCTGATATAGATGCTTTACCTATTCAGGAAAATACCGATGTAAGCTACAAATCTAAAAATCCTGGGGTTATGCATGCTTGTGGACATGATATGCATACCGCAATGTTACTTTCTGCTGCTAAAGTTTTATCTCAAAATAAACAGCATATCTCGGGTACGGTCAAATTTATTTTTCAACCTGCTGAAGAGATGAAGGGCGGAGGAATCAAGATGGTTGAAGAAGGCGTTTTAAATAACCCTACAGTCGACCACATTTTTGCTTTTCATGTTTGGCCTGAGATAGCAACAGGCAAATACGGTTTTAGAAATGGTGCCATTATGGCAAGTATGGATACGTTTGATGTTGTTTTAAAAGGTAAACAAGGTCATGGTGCTGCACCACATCAAGGTGTAGATGCAATTGTGGGTGCTGCTCATGTTGTCACAGCGCTCCAAACGATTGTTAGTAGAGAAACAGATCCGATAGATTCTGTGGTACTTACAATCGGCACAATTGAAGCGGGAGATGGCTTTAATATTATTCCAGAAAAAGCTAGATTTAGAGGAACTGTACGAACATTAAATGCTAATACTCGTAAGGAAGTAGCTACAAGTATTCAGCGAATTATTGAAGGTGTAGCCTCTGCTCTAAAATTAGAAGTAGAAATAAACTATAACGAAACAGTTGGTTATCCTGTAACAATGAATGATCCGAAATTTAATGAACATGCAGCTACTGTTGCAACGGATTTATTTGGAGAAGATTCAGTACAGTGGTTAAGTAAACCAAGTATGGCAAGTGAAGATTTTGCCTTCTATTTAGAGCAAGTTTCTGGCACATTTGTCTTCTTAGGCGTTGGAGAAAATCCAGAAGATCCAATGAAGTTACATAGTGATGTATTTTTACCAGATGAAAAAGCAATGATTCAAGGGATTTCCTTGATTGTTGGACTAGTAATAAATACTACTGAAAAAATTTAATAAGTTAAAAGATAGGATCATGGCCATAACATGTGCTTGATTTAGAGTAAACAATTGCTATAAGTAAGCACATGGAACGAAAGGCGGCGACCACTAGAGGTAGCTTGAGACCCTGCAGGAGCACAGCGACGAAGCGGCTCAAGGCTCGCCCCTTCGAAAGCTTCCGCCTATAGTGGAATGTGCTGCCAAGTGCTGATTTTAGTGTAGGGCCAAAAAATATAAGTAATAATCGTGCCATTTCCCATTATAGAAACAGCACGATTTATAGGATAGGAGTACAAAAAGTGCAAGAAAAATCTTTGCGTAATTGGAAAATTCATTTATTCGTGTTGGTATTAGTCTGTGTAACAGAATTTATCGGCGTGAAAACATTTAATATAGGAATTGGCGCAATTGCCTTATTCCCAATGTTATATGCATTAATAATTGGTGCAATTATTAGTTTACCATCTTTGAAAATTTTAAAAATGAAAGAGATGAATGTAGCAGCCAATATATTGGGTATTTCATTTATGCTATTTGTAGCCAAATTAGCGATGTTAATGGGCCCATCCTTACCGCAAATCTTTGAGGCTGGACTTTCTTTAGGCTTACAAGAAGTAGGGCATTTCGCAGGAACAATTGTATTGGGTTTACCAGTCGCTTTGCTACTTGGGATGAAACGAGAAGCAATTGGTGCGACTTTTTCTATTGATAGAGAACCGAACTTAGCTATTATTGCTGAAAAATATGGCTCTGATTCTCCTGAAGGTCGAGGAGCGCTAGGCGTATATGTTTGTGGTACGTTGTTTGGAGCTTTATATCTATCGGTGTTAGCAAGTTTTATGGCTCAAACAGGTTGGTTTCATCCGATTTCACTAGCCATGGGTGCTGGTGTAGGTTCGGGTAGTATGATGGCGGCGATGGTTGGTGCATTATCAGTTATATTCCCAGATTCTGCAACGGACATCGCAGTGTTTGCTGGTGCTGCTAACTTGATTACAACCATTTTAGGTACGTATATTTGTGTATTCTTTTCTTTACCGGTTACAAACTACTTATACAACAAATTCGAACCTATTTTGGGAAGAAAATCAAAAAAAGACCAAGCGAAAAATATTGGGGCATAGGATCTAAAGAGGAGATTTTAAATGAAAGATAAAATATTAACGTTTTCAATTATTGGAATAATAGCCCTTATGGGAAACTGGATTGGATACGATGTTTCACCGATTGATGCCTTACCAGGTATGATGATCATTGTTACTGTTACGGTATTAGGGTTTATTTTCGCTAAAATCGTCCCTATTAAACTACCAGTTGTTATTTGGATATCGATATTAGCATTAGTGATTACAACTCCAATATTCCCTGGAAACGAAATCGTCATTAAATTTACAGAAAAAGTGAATTTTATGGCTCTGGCAACACCTATTCTTGCATATGCAGGTCTATCTTTCGGGAAAGATTTGCAAGAGTTTAAAAAGTTAGGTTGGCGAATTGTTGTCATCTCACTAGTTGTTTATACAGGCACATTTGTATTATCAGCTTTAGTAGCTGAAATTGGTTTTAGAATTACTGGTAAATTCCATTAATTTTTTGTGAGTGAAGTATTCTATTTATAAAAACGGGGATGTCCAATAAATCTCATTAAGTAGAAAAACGATCTTTCTATATGCTAAAAAGATAGCATACTATCATTTTTAGGACAGCCCCACATCAGACTGTAGTCAGACTCGAAGAATTTTGAGTTTGTTTACAGTCTTTTTTTAGTTTTTAAGAGGAGGATGAATGTCGAAATTTTGAGTCAAATGAAACCGATTGCGACTTCATTCGTAAAATAAGTATATAACAAAAAAGGGTGGAAATTACATGTCCAAACAATTGAAAAAATATATGGCGGTGACAACGGCCTCATTTATGGTAATGCAACTAGCAGCGTGCGGTAGTGCCACAGAGGAAAATACAGAAAATATACATACAATACCGAGTGATATGGAGAATACTGGTGCTGAAACGACATACGCAAATGAAGAAGGGGAAGCTGAAGGGATATATGAAGTTCCTGATAATATGACACCAGAGGAATATGCCAATGCTGTCATTAGGGAACAATTAGAGGATGTTTCTGAAAGCGACATGGCAAATGCTTGTGAAGAGTGGCAGGAAGATGAGGATGGTTCGTTTGAATGTTTGGATGAAGACTCACCATATTACAGTCAACATTTCTTTAACGGCCTTATGTTTGCCACAGCTGGCGCGATGATTGGTAGTAGTATTTATAAAAGCCATAATTTAAAGAATGGCGCGGAAAAAGAGCGAATTAGAAGAAGCGCTATTGTGTCACCAACTAATATACGGGATAAGGCGAACGATCAAAACAATGCTAATTCTGGCGGAGGTGGAGGTAGTTCTTACACAGGTCGCTCTAAAACAAATACAAATGGTACAGCGACGAATGGAAACACAAATGGTTCCAAGTCAAATACTTCAAACGGTACTACAACAAACAGTTCAAACGCAACTTCAAATGGCACAAACTCGAACAATTCAAACTCCTATTCAAGTGGGACCAATTCAAATAGTTCAAATTCATATTCAAACAGCTCTTCATCTAACTCGGGTAAATCTGGCTTCGGTTCTGGTGGCGGATCAAGAGGTGGTTCATCTTCATCTTAATGGCAAGCAAAGGGGAAGTCACTATGGATAATAATTTTCATAATCATCAACGTGAAGTTTTTTACTCGAAATATAAAAATTTCTTTTCGGATTTTGCGAACCTTGAGTATGCATTATTTGATGTAATGGATCTGACGAAGGAAAAAATAGATGAAATTAAATATGCTTCAACTATCCTATGGCAGATTTTTTTGAAAGTGGGAAAGCAGTATAAACATTTAACAGAGGAACAATTACTAGCACTAGGTATTCGAGAAGAGATGTACCCTTATATTCAATTAGATTATTTGCAGCAACAATCAATCTTAGCCCGTTTCGACTTTATCTGTACAGAAGATGGAGCAATCAAGTGTCTTGAATTAAACGGAGAAACGCCCTTCCTGATTCAAGAGACTTTTGGTATGAATGAACAGCTATGTCAGCATTTTGGTTACATTAACCCGAATGATATTAACGCATTACATAAAAGTTTATCAGGTGGGCTTTTCGCTGCTATGCAATATTTAGATATATCAACAAAGCCTAAAATCGTAATTACGGGTAAAACAGCTGATGAGGATTTTGAAGAGTATTGCCAAGTTCAATTTGTAAGAGGATGTTTACCTTTCGAAGTAGAGTATGTTCCTATTGCTGATCTTGTTATTTTTTCAAGCGATACATCTGAAATAGCAATGGGACTTTACACACCTTCAATGGAAAAAATAGATATTTTATATCGTCCTGCTCATCCGATTGAGTTTTTAATCGATGATGTGGCGCCAGACGGAGATCGAATTGGCTTGCAATTACTTGAACTCGTAAAAGATCGCAAGCTTGCAATCATTAACCCGCCAGCAGGTTATGTATTACAATCAAAAATTCTTTTGTGGTTAATCTGGGAGAGAAGAGATAATAAATTATTGTTTAATGCTGAAGAACGTACAGCAATTCAAAAGTATATGCTACCGACTTACCTTTCCGCAGAAACTTTTACGAAAAGTAACAGCCCATATGTGAAAAAACCTGTTTATTCGCGAGAAGGGAATACTGTAGAAATCTACGCAGGGGATGGCACCAAAACAAATGCTTCAGCATATACGCATTATGATGATAATTTGTTTATCTATCAGCAGTATGAGGAAATGCCTGCTATTGATATTACACTGAAGGACGGGGTCCATACAAAGAAATGGCTTATTGGCTCATTCATGGCTGATAATCAGGCATGTGGTCTGTCTTGTCGAGTAGGCAATCAAATAACAGAATGGGATTCCCACTGGTTAGCAGTGGGGTATAAGGATTAATCATTTATCAAAAGAAAAAAATGTGTATGGCATATACCACGCTGACCTACTAACATAAGACAATTAAAAAACACCTTTCATTGAAAAACGGGTATTAAAACTTGAAATAATCAATGTGAGGTGTTTTTACTGTCTCATAAAAGATAGGAGAACTAATAATTTGCTTTTTACGCTATAAAAGCGCCTGATTGCTGAATGTTGTTTACGTCTACTAAGGTCTGTTTAACGGTAGATATTTTTATTTGGAATCATGTTATCTTTTTTTGAGGCCATTATAAATTGGATAATGACACGATCATATTTCCGGCGTAACGTCGCGTAAAAAGGGGCTCGGTTCACCTATGCTGTATAGTTGCAAGTAATGCATCGCTCGGGTACAGGCGGTGTAAAATAATCTACGTACGCTCTCATCTCCGTATACTTCCGCTGATGCGTCATAAATAATAACCGCGTCAAACTCGATACCTTTGGCTAAATACGCAGGTATGACGACAATGCCTTGTTCATATTCAATTGTTCCACTCTTAACGAGCTTAATGTCTTCAATATCACGCAAGGACTTGTATGCACTGATGCTTTCGGCAGCGGATTTGCATATAACCGCTATTGTGCTATATTGCCGATTCCTTAAATCTGCAATTTTGGAAGTTATGGAACGATGCAATTCAGCACGATCGGACAGTTGTGTCAATTTAGGCTTCTCACCATCACGGTCAAAAGCGATTATCCGTTCGCCGTTAGGTACGAGTCCACGTGTAAATTCTACGATCGGTTTTGTGGATCTGTAGCTTCGTGTCAAGTTAATCACAGTTGTTTCGTCCGGACCGTATAAGTCAGTGAGTGTCTGGAAATCCACCATTTCGCTAGCATGGGCGAAAATTGCTTGGTTAAAGTCACCGAGTACGGTCATTCTTGCTGAAGGAAACAATCGTTTCAAAAATTCGAATTGAAACGGAGAATAGTCTTGCGCCTCGTCTACAACGATATGTTTGATCGAGCTATTTATTTGAAAGCCTTGAATCAGCTCTTTCATAAATAAAAAGGGAGTAGCATCTTCGTAATATAGTTTACCTTCGTTCAGCATTTTTACCGTCGTGCCGCAAATATCCGGCCACTCATCCGGTACTTCGTAGTCCATCCACTGGCTGATCTGGTTGGAATCGTTAAAAAATTGCTTGTATATTCCTTTAATGTTGACGAAACGAAACTCCTTTATCTGTTTTCGCAACGGCTTCAACTTAAGGTGCACAATCAAACGAGCTAATGCTTCAGGTTCGATTTCATAATCATGAATAGACTCTCCTGTATAGCCGCGTTTTTCCGCTAAGAAGGTAAATAGCTTATGGTAAGCCTCATTGCTAAGGAAGTCAATTTCCTCCTGTACCCATGGCTTCGTCCGTTCGAGTTTCTCGGCTTCATCTAATTGCTTAAGTAGCCAATCCTTTAAATTTTCAAGTCTATTATGAAAGCGGAGCGAGGTGTCACTGCTATAAAACTTATCTGTGATTTGTTTTGCAGTAACAATTTTATTTCCTCTGAAGCTAATCCCTCTGAATACCATTCCGGACGATTCCAGCGACTTGATGTATGATTTGATTGCCTCAAAAAATCGGACGCTAGCCTTGAACTGGATGCTTGCAAGTCTTGTTTTATATGATGGGTTATCTACTGCAGTCAAAATATATTCCAATTGATCGTAAGGGTTCTCAACTTCAAACTCATTTTTTAGTCGATGATCCAAGTATTCCTGGAATGTGACCTGTTGCATATTCTCTTCGCCGAGTTCGGGTAACACATTAGAAACATAACTATTAAACATCGTATTAGGTGAAAAAAGAATGACTTGATCGGCTTTCAGCACATCTCGATATTTATAGAGTATATAGGCAATCCGTTGAAGGGCAGCCGATGTCTTACCACTGCCGGCAGCGCCGTGTACAATGAGCATACGCCCACGGTCGTGCCTGATGATTTGGTTTTGCTCCTGTTGAATAGTGGCTACTATACTGTGCATATGTTTGTCTGTACCTTTACCAAGCACCTGCTGTAAAATCTCGTCGCCAATAGTGATACTGGTATCGAACATCGATTGGATAATGCCGCCGCGGATGAGATATTGCCACTTTTTCTCCAGTGTGCCATGAGTGATACCTCCAGGTGTAGCATATTTGACTGGGCCTGGTTGGTAGTCGTAGTAAATACTCGAAACCGGAGACCTCCAGTCATAAATAAGGAAATCTTCTCCGCTTGCATCCGTTAGCGTTGAGATACCGATATAAATTCGTTTCGCAATAGAAGTCCCATCTTCAACAAAATCAATCCGACCAAAATAGGGCGCTTCTTGCATACGCCGCAAAGTAGCTAATCTCTTAGATGTGTGTCTATGAGTGCTTTGACTTACGGACAGAGCTTGAGCCTCTTGTCTTAAGCCAATGATTGTCTCGAGATAATCATCAAAGGTATCAAGATTTACTTTTACTTCATCCCAAAAGTGTTTGCGGATATTCACAACTTCCGACCGGCGTTTTGAAGTTTCGGCCTCTAATCGATTGATTTGCTCTGAAATTGTCTCTTTTACGCTGTTCACACGTTCTTGCTCCTGGCGAAGTTCCATGTCCATAACACTCCTTAAAAAAATAATAATATGAGTTGACAAAAAAGAATACTGTGATGTATAATTAAATTAAGATAGGTGCATTATACATAAAATGCATTTTGTGTATCTATATAAATTTAGCATAGTATTGCATTTTTATCAATGTATTTTCATGATCTTTGCAAAGATGAATTGTAATTTTAAAGGGAGAAGAACCCTATTTTATAAAACAAATAACTAAAGAACGATATACATACAAGCATGTAGTGGTAGCATCAGAAACCACATATTTACAAAATTAAGGAAACTTCAATATAAAAAAGCCTAATTTCTTAGCATTACTCTTAAGAAATTGGGCTTTCTTCGTTGTTTAGCAATAGTCTTCGTAATCAATTAGTGGTGGGGTATAAGGATTTAGCTTGGTAAAGAGGTTTCTAAAATAGCCTCCTTTTGTAATAAAAATTTTAGTCATTCCAACCCTTACATACATCTATCCATTCCTTGTAAGGTGTATAGGTTTCAAGCTCGTCTATTGTAAGCTCGATCGCTGAATTACTACTGCCACATGCAGGGAAAACAGTGACGAATCGTTTTAGCGATTCATCTAAGTAGATTGCCACGCCTTCATTGACGCCAAATGGGCAAACTCCACCGACATCATGGCCGATAAGCTCATTCACATCTTCTTTTGCAATCATTTTTGCTTTTGTACCAAAAGTTGCTTTGTATTTTGCATTGTCAATTTTGGCATCACCGGCGGCTACGATTAAAATTGCTCCATCGTTTACTAAAAAAGATAAGGTTTTAGCGATGCGTTCTGGCTCGCAACCAAGTGCTTGTGCGGCCATCTCAACAGTTGCTGAACTTTCATTTAGTTCTTGAATTTTGTGTTGTAGATCCCATTTTGCGAAATGCTCGCGTACTTTTTCAATTGCCATATGTAAAATCCTCCTATTTGAAATGCCTTTATCTTAACATAATTTTCAGAAAATGTTGTTGCTAATTGCCTCTCGTTAGTTTATTATGAAATAAATAGTGTAAATTTACATCTTTGTTTGAGGGGGAAGTTATGAAAATCGTTGAATCGGTGTTTGTGTTTATAGGTCTTTTATTTTTAACCGGCTTTATAGGTTTTTTCGTTTTGCTAATGGGTGGTTTGCACTATACTAGTCTCCTTGTGGTCATTCCAATTTGCTTGTTTTTACTATATGTTTGTCAATCATTTGGTTGGTTAACGACTAAGAAGCGGAAAGGATGGTTTGCGGGAGTAGTAGGGGTAGCACTTATTTTTGCTTCGATTCCACCAATTCAGTACCATTATAAAATGAGCATACCAACTGTCGATGCGGAGGTAGCAATTTATGAATATGAGCCGTTTACTGTTGATAATAAAGTAATTACACCTGATACAGAAGTATCCTTGAAAATGACTGAGCCGTTGCCACGTTTGGATGGAGCAACTGCTATGTATCCATTGTATTCGGCATTTGTGCAAGCTACGTATCCTAAAAAATCATATGTACCCTTTGATAGCGAGGTCATGGTGAATACAACACCGGAAGCTTATGAGAATTTAATTAATGGAAATGTTGACTTGATTTTTGCGGCAGCTCCCTCGGATTCACAGAAAAATATAGCTGAGAAGGAGGGGCTAACATTTGATATGACACCAATTGGACGAGAGGCATTTGTATTTTTCGTTCACCATAAAAATAGCGTCGAAAATCTCACATTTGACCAAGTGAAGCAAATATATGCGGGAGAAGTAACAAATTGGAATCAAATTGGCGGCAATAATGAAAAGATTCGTGCATTCCAACGCCCAGCTGATAGTGGTAGTCAGTCGACATTAGAGAAAATCATGGGGGATACTCCGATTATGGAGGCACCTACAGAAGATATAGCAAGTGGAATGGGAGATATTATTCGTGAAGTTTCACAATATCGTAATTATAAAAATGCGATTGGTTATACATTCCGATATTATTCAACTGAAATGGTGGGCAATGAGGAAATCAAATTGTTGTCCATTGACGGTGTGGCTCCGACAAAAGAAAATATTCGTAATGGTACATACCCGTTAACATCGGAATTTTATGCAGTTACTGCTGGAACAGAAAATCCGAACGTACCAGTATTTATTGACTGGATCATTTCTCCGGAAGGGCAAGCTTTAGTTGAAAAAGTAGGGTATGTACCGCTGGAAAATAGCTGAGTAATTTGCTATACTAAAATGACAATTAGATATGAAAGTTTTCTAGGGTTCCGTAGCTACTGCTAGTCTGGACCGAGAGAAAACCACGAACTTGTTTTGTGACACGGAAGGATAAAAGCCTGGGAGATGCTGTTTTTACAGCGTTTCTTCGGGCTTTTTTTTTGTTTGGATGTGAGGAGAAGTGATCCGAAATGCAAAGAAATAATCCACGCAAGCAAGATGGAAATCCGAAATTGTAAAACCGTAATATTAGGAGGAGATTTAGATGAATAAACAATGGGTAAGTATTTTTGTTGCTGCTTTCTTTGAGGTTGGTTGGGTAATTGGCTTGAAACATGCTGATAGTATGCTTGAATGGCTTGGCACAGTCATTGCAATTATTATTAGCTTCTATTTATTAATTAAAGCCGGTGAAAGTTTACCTGTTGGGACGGTGTATGCAGTGTTCGTCGGTTTAGGGACAGCGGGAACGGTTTTGGCAGATAGTCTATTGTTTGGAGAGCCGTGGAAGCTAGCGAAAATTGCTAGTATCGCAGTTTTATTAGCAGGTGTTATCGGGTTGAAACTTCTCACTGGTGAACCAGTAGAACAAGAGGTGAAAGAATAATGGCATGGATTGCTTTGGTTGTTGCAGGTTTTTGTGAAATGATGGGTGTTTTTATGATCAGTAAATACAATGATAAGAAAAATGCACAAAATTTAGTATTATTGATTTTAGCATTTGCCTCTAGCTTTGCTGGGTTAGCCTACGCAATGCTAACTTTACCTATGGGCACAGCATATGCTATTTGGACAGGTATCGGAGCGGCTGGCGGTGCATTACTTGGTATGCTATTTTTCAATGAATCGAAGGACTGGCGTCGAGTAGTTTGCATCGTCCTTGTGCTAGGTTCGGCTGTTTGTTTAAAGCTACTATCTTAATGGATTAGGGAGAATTTAATAAATATAGCGGATAGGGCTTTTACGAATAGTCTGCTGCTATTTAAAGTTAATGACTTTTTCTTTCAGAAATTATGTGAAAAGCTACTAAAAATCTAGGGTTTTAGTAGCTTTTTATTTTATTTAATAATATGATATTTTAATAGAATGAATTATTTGTCAATTTCGACTATACTGGAGGATGCTATTATGTTAGAGATAAAAAAAGAGTTAACAACAAATCCAAAAGAAAAGC
Organism: Lysinibacillus sp. NPDC096418; assembly: GCF_044762775.1. Lineage (NCBI taxonomy): Bacteria > Bacillati > Bacillota > Bacilli > Caryophanales > Bacillaceae > Lysinibacillus > Lysinibacillus sp. NPDC096418. Next base: position 1,238 of record NZ_JBIWEY010000015.1, on the reverse strand, counting down.
CTGCAGTTGAAGAACTAGGTTTTGGGAAGTTTTTTACAGATCATATGTTTATGGTCGACTATACAGAAGGAATGGGCTGGCATGATCCGCGTATCATTCCATACCAGCCGTTATCTTTAGATCCTTCGGCAATGGTTTTCCACTATAGTCAAACGGTATTTGAGGGTTTAAAAGCATATGTAACAGTGGATAACGAGGTATTATTATTCCGTCCAGACCGCAATTTCAAACGTTTAAATAACTCAAATGAGCGTATCGTCATTCCGGCGATTGATGAAGAGCTTGCATTAGAAGCGTTAAAGCAATTAGTGACAGTGGATCGTGAGTGGATTCCGAATACACCGGGGACATCTCTTTATATCCGTCCATTTATTATTGCAACGGACCAAAGCTTAGGTGTGCATCCTTCGAAAACTTATAAGTTTATCATCATTATGTCTCCTTCTGGTTCTTACTATAAAGAAGGAATTAATCCAGTGAAAATTATGGTGGAACAACAATATGTAAGAGCAGTTTCGGGTGGTACAGGAGAAGCTAAAACGGGTGGTAACTATGCAAGTAGTTTAAAAGGTCAAGAAATTGCGCATCAGGAAGGCTATTCTCAAACTTTATGGTTAGACGGAAAAGAACATCGTTACATAGAAGAAGTGGGAAGCATGAACATCTTCTTCAAAATTAACGGGACAGTTATAACGCCAGCGTTGAATGGTAGTATCTTACCTGGTATTACGCGCGATTCAATGATTCAAGTATTAAAATCGAAAAATATTCCAATTGAAGAGCGTCGCATTTCTATCGATGAAGTGGTAGAAGCTTGTCATAATGGAACGTTAGAAGAGGCATTTGGTACGGGTACGGCAGCCGTGATTTCACCTGTTGGGGAATTAAAATGGCGAGATGAAAAAATCATCATTAATAACGGTGAGATTGGTGAAATCTCGCAAATGCTATATGATACATTAACAGGTATCCAAAATGGTACGATTGAAGATGCATTTGGATGGACTATTAAACTATAACAAAAGAAGAAAAGAGGCTGGGACAAAACACTAACCTCAAAAATGAAAAGCCTCGAAAATTTTACGTTTAGTAAAATCTTCGAGGCTTTGTTTTTTAGTCTGCTTCGTAGCCGTTGTTCTCCGATACGGCGGACGCTTTCCGCGGGCACGGCTCCAGCCTTCTCCCTCGCTTCGCTCAGTCCGGGTGCTTCCGCTCGTGCTGTTCCCGCAGGAGTCGCC
>NZ_JBIWEY010000014.1:0-100577 GCF_044762775.1 Lysinibacillus sp. NPDC096418 | reverse complement strand
GCAATGGACGTTAAAAAAAATGACTCCGGCAGCATACCGAAGTCATTTAATCGCTGTTTAATGTAGCAAATGGTCTTTTATTAAACTGTCTACTTAATAGGGTTCAGTTCAGACATGAGGAAAGTGAGCTTTTTACATGTTGTAGCGTTAAAATTATCTATAGTTCTTCTTCATCAAGTGACAGCATTTCATCGAAAGCCATTTTAATGGCCTCATAGATGAAAAGGGCGGCAATTGTATGTGGTATGACAATTCGCTCACCTAAATCATTTGGTAGAAGACCTCCGCGAATGCGTGTTGAAATGTATGTGTATGCTAAATCTGCTAATGGATTTTCAGCAGTAGGGACTTCACTAGCAACGGCCGCAAATGGAATGAAATCTTCATTTAATTTGCGCGCAAGGGCAAGAGCTTCCTCGTCAAATGCGCTACGTGTGAAGATACATACACGGTCTGCATCTTCTAATATAGTATCTGTTGTCCATGGCAATAATTTTGTGAAACGTTCTACGCTGTTCAGTGCATTTACTTCTACTGCTTGCATTTCACCAAAGCATGCAAAATAAATATTACCCGCACCAATTCCTGCTTGAGCCAACAAACGTGCAGTTTCTTCGATTGCTTCTTCTTCATTTTGTGTTATTCTTTGTAACAAACCACTCAATTGAGTTGTAAGTATTTTTGACATATTTCCACCTCACTAAATATTATATATTTGCGAAAAATATAAATCAAAAACAAAAAATATATAATATAGGGAGGTATTAAGAAACGAAAAGAGAATTATACATATAAAGGAAAATATTTAGGATAATAATTACAATAATAATTTATTACTGAGGAGATGAATAGAAGGTGAAACGACTACTAATTGTTGATGATCAGCAGGGAATTCGTTTGCTTTTGAATGAGGTGTTAAAAAAAGAGGGCTATGCTACATATTTGGCGGCCAATGGAATAGAGGCATTAAGTTTTGCTGAGGAACATGAGTTGGATTGCGTTTTACTAGACATGAAAATACCAGGAATGAATGGTATTGAAATTTTAAAACGCTTGAAAGAAAAATGGCCAGGGCTTCCTGTTTTTATGATGACGGCATATGGAGAGCTTGATATCGTACAAGAGGCGCTAAATTTAGGAGCAATTCGTTACTTTACAAAACCTTTTGATATTTTTGAAGTACGTGATGAAGTGAATAAAATTTTAAAAAGTTAAACTTGCTATTAGTTATAAACATAATATGTTATTTGAAAGACAAAAGGATGGTTTATATAGAAAAACAAACCATCCATAAAATTGATAATGTTCCCATAAAAAGAGAAAATATTGAACGGAATGTTACATTTCCCGTACATAGAACAGAGTAAGCTGAAAATACTTTTCAGAGTACTCTATTTTTGCTATGATAAAAAAGCAATTTTGTTTACAAAATAGTCCTAAGAGGAGGATTTTAGTAATGGCATTAGTATCAATGAAAGAAATGTTAATCAAGGCAAAATCAGAGGGTTATGCAGTTGGTCAATTTAACATCAATAACCTTGAATTTACACAAGCAATTTTACTTGCTGCACAGGAAGAAAATTCTCCTGTTATTTTAGGTGTATCTGAGGGCGCCGGAAAATATATGGGTGGCTTTATCTCAGTAGTACACATGGTAAAAGGATTAATCGAAAGCTATAAAATTACAGTACCTGTAGCAATTCACCTTGATCATGGTTCAAGTTTTGATAAATGTAAAGAGGCAATTGACGCTGGTTTCACATCTGTAATGATTGACGCTTCACATCATTCATTTGAAGAAAACGTGAAAATCACTTCTGAAGTTGTTGAGTATGCACATGCTAAAGGTGTTTCTGTAGAAGCAGAGCTTGGTACAGTAGGTGGCGAAGAAGATGGCGTTATCGGCGGTATTATGTACGCAGATCCAGCTGAATGTAAACAACTTGTAGAAGCAACAAATATTGACTGCTTAGCACCAGCATTAGGTTCAGTTCATGGACCGTACAAAGGTGAACCAAACTTAGGTTTCAAAGAAATGGAAGAGATTTCTAATTTAGCGGACCTACCATTAGTATTACACGGTGGTACAGGTATTCCAACAAAAGATATCCAACGTTCAATTTCTTTAGGAACAGCAAAAATTAATGTTAATACTGAAAACCAAATTGCTGCTACAAAAGCAGTTCGAGAAGTATTAGCAAAAGATACAGAAGTATATGACCCACGTAAATATTTAATTCCTGCACGTGATGCGATTAAAGCAACTGTAATTGGCAAAATGCGTGAATTCGGTAGTTCTCAAAAAGCATAATTTTCGCTTTATCATGTAGGACATGTTAAAAGTAATTTAGATGAATATTGTGTACAATAAGAGAAGTGTTGATGCTTGTAATCGACCTTCTCTTGTTTTTAAGAGAACGGACTATTAGCAGTTATTAGATGAGAAAAGTGGAGGAGGAAATATTATGAAGTTTTTTATTGATACAGCGAATTACGAGGAAATTAAAGAAGCCCATGCATGGGGGATTTTATCGGGTGTTACAACGAACCCATCTTTAGTGGCAAAAGAAGAAAATGTTTCTTTCCACGATCGTCTACGTGAAATTGCTGAGCTAGTTGACGGATCTATTAGTGGTGAAGTCATTGCTCTTGATGCAGAAGGTATGATCAAAGAAGGATTAGAACTAGCGGCAATTGCCCCAAATATTACGGTTAAATTACCAATGACACCAGCTGGCTTAACTGCTTGTAAATTCTTTTCAGAAAAAGGCATTAAAACAAACGTAACATTAATTTTTAGTGCAAACCAAGCATTGATGGCTGCTCGTGCAGGTGCTACATATGTATCTCCATTTATTGGCCGTCTAGATGATATTGGTCTAAATGGTGTGGAACTTATTGAAACAATTGCAGACATATTTACAATTCATAATATTGATACAGAAATAATCGCAGCTTCAGTTCGTCATCCTCAACATGTAACTGCGGCAGCACTTGCGGGAGCACATATTTCTACAACTCCGTTTAAAGTGTTAAAACAACTTTTCCAACATCCATTAACTGATAAAGGAATCGAAGGATTTTTAGCGGATTGGAATAAGAGAAAAAGCGAATAATAAGATTATACAGTTAAACAAATAAAGAAAAGTGCATTCACGCCCGTTAATAGCTAGTATTAGTAGTGAAGCGCTAAACGTGCGTGAATGTCTAGAAATAACGAAAAATATTATATTTTTCCAATTATAAGGGAGAACGCGAAATGGATGTTTATAAAATTACTGGCGAAAATCGTCTAAAAGGTACAATTAAAGTAAGTGGTGCAAAAAATAGTGCAGTCGCCTTAATTCCTGCATCGATTTTGGCGAGCTCTCCAGTGACAATTGGGGGAATACCGGAAATTTCTGATGCTTGGACGTTAAAAGCACTATTAGAAGAAATTGGCGGTGAAGTATCGTTTAAAAATGGAAAGATGGAAATTGACCCTTCGAATATGATCGCATTACCGTTGCCTAATGGAAATGTGAAAAAATTACGTGCTTCATATTATTTAATGGGCGCAATGCTTGGACGCTTTAAAAAGGCTGTTATCGGTTTACCAGGAGGTTGTTTCCTAGGTCCACGTCCAATTGATCAGCATATTAAAGGTTTTGAAGCACTTGGAGCCAAAATAACAAACGAGCATGGGGCGATCTATTTAAGAGCAGATGAATTAATCGGAGCGAAAATTTATTTAGACGTGGCAAGTGTCGGTGCGACGATTAATATTATGCTCGCGGCAGTACGTGCAAAAGGGCGAACAGTTATTGAAAATGCTGCGAAAGAACCTGAAATTATTGATGTTGCAACATTGTTAACAAATATGGGTGCCAATATTAAGGGTGCGGGTACGAGCGTGATTCGTATCGAGGGTGTTGATGAGTTACATGGCACGGAGCATACAATTATTCCTGATCGTATAGAAGCGGCTACATTTATGATTATGGCAGCGACTGTAGGTGATGGTATAACAATCGACAATGTTATTCCACTTCATTTAGAGGCGATTACAGCTAAGCTTCGTGAAATGGGTGTGAAAATTGAAATTGGAGAAGAAAGTATTTATATCCCAAAGACTGATTTGTCAACGTTACAATCTGTTGATGTAAAGACGTTAGTTTATCCAGGATTCCCAACGGATATTCAGCAACCACTTTCCGTTTTAATGACACAGGCATTTGGCTCTTCGAAAGTGACGGATACAATCTACACAGCGCGTTTTAAACATATCGATGAACTACGTCGTATGAATGCTAACGCCCGTGTTGAAGGTAACACAGCAATTATTACAGGACCAAATCAATTACAAGGGTCTAGAGTGACTGCAACAGACCTTCGTGCAGGTGCTGCTTTAGTACTTGCAGGACTTTTAGCAGAAGGTGTAACAGAAATCCATGATATTTATCATATTGAACGAGGTTATAGCTCACTTATTGAAAAATTACGTGATTTAGGCGCAGATATTCGACGTGAGACAATAATGGTCGGTGTTGGCGAACATAAGGAATAAAGTGTGGGTAAACGTTTGGAAATAGTTGTGTTACAATAGAGTTAATTTTAATTTTATTCAGCTGAAGTCTCCATCTCTGAGCGTTACGAGGTGAATATAGGTTTTAGCTTTTTTCAGTAAGCACTCAAACCCAGCTGAATAAGATTAAAGCCTTTGGTGGTGGTCGCAGTTTTGGGGTGTAAATACATCATTTCAAAATCTAAATGCCGAATATGCCTAGGCGAAATTGATATGTTTCGGTAATAGTGCCGATAACGGGAGGCAAAACAACAATGGAACGCAGTTTATCTATGGAAGTAGTACGTGTAACAGAGGCAGCAGCAATCGCATCCGCAAAATGGATGGGGCGTGGTCTGAAAATTGAGGCAGATGATGCAGCAACAACAGCAATGCGCGTTATGTTCGATACAATTCCAATGCATGCTACAGTAGTAATTGGTGAAGGCGAAATGGACGAAGCTCCAATGCTATATATTGGAGAAGAGCTTGGTCTTCGTAATGGTGGTCCAAGCGTAGATATCGCGGTCGATCCTTTAGAAGGTACAAATATCGTTGCAAAAGGCACGAACGGTGCAATGACTGTTCTTGCAATTGCAGATAAAGGTAATCTTTTAAATGCACCAGATATGTATATGGAGAAAATCGCGGTAGGCCCAGAAGCTGCTGGTAAAGTCGATATTAATGCATCTGTTACTTATAACTTATTACAAGTTGCAAAAGCGAAAAATAAAGATATTTCAGATGTCGTGGCTACGCTTTTAGATCGCCCACGTCACCAAGCAATTGTAGATGAAATTCGTGAGGCTGGCGCTCGTATTAAATTTATTCAAGACGGCGATGTTGGTGCTGCCATAAATACAGCATTTGATGAAACAGGTATTGATATTATGTTCGGCATAGGTGGTGCACCAGAAGGCGTTATTTCTGCTGTTGCGTTAAAATGCCTAGGTGGAGATTTCCAAGCAAAGCTAGTACCTGAAGATGAAGAACAATTAGAACGTTGTAAAAAAATGGGCATTGATGTAGATAAAGTACTTTATCTAGATGATCTTGTTAAAGGTGATGATGCAATTTTTGCTGCAACTGCTGTGACAGATTGTGAACTTTTAAAGGGTGTTCAATATAAAGGTGCTTATGCATTAACTCATTCAGTTGTTATGCGTGCAAAATCTGGTACTGTTCGTTTTGTCGAAGGTCGTCATGCGCTAGAGAAAAAGCCTAGCTATTGAAAATAACTTCTACATACTAGTGTGAAAACCTCCAATTCACGTTATAGATTTTAAAAGAAGTGATGGAGGATGCTAGTTTAAATACGTCGCATCCCTGCGACAACAGTTAATTAAGCTGTAACATGCGATCCCAAGCGCAATTTAAAATCTGGGCGTAATGACGCCGAGGAGTAATTAATCCAAAAAAAGTACCTAGTACATTTTTATGTGCTAGGTACCTTCTTCTAAAATAATTCTTCTATTATCTAAACTTCAACGATTATCCCAATTTGAACATATTAATAACATTTAAAAAAAGACTGGAGCTGTGTCTATGTCAACTTTGACAATCTCGCAATTAGAGAATATGACGCTAAAGGAGCTATATGCCCTTGCACGCCAATATAAAATTTCTTACTATAGCAAGTTAACAAAAAAAGAATTGATTTTTTCAATTTTAAAAACGCGTTCAGAGCAAGAAGGTTTCTTCTTTATGGAAGGTGTACTGGAAATTGTCTCTCAAGAAGGTTTTGGTTTCCTTCGCCCGATTAATTATTCACCAAGTAAAGAAGATATTTATATTTCTGCATCCCAAATCCGCAGATTTGATTTGCGTAATGGGGATAAAGTTTCTGGAAAAGTACGTCCACCGAAAGAAAATGAGCGTTATTACGGGTTATTACAAGTAGATGCGGTAAATGGGGAAGATCCAGAAGTTGCGAAAGAACGTGTACATTTCCCAGCGTTGACACCTCTTTATCCTGACCGTCAAATTAAATTGGAAACAACACAAAGCAATATTTCCACTCGTATTATGGATTTAGTGGCACCAGTTGGTTTTGGCCAACGTGGTTTAATCGTAGCGCCACCAAAAGCCGGGAAAACGTCATTATTAAAAGAAATTGCCAATGCCATTACGACAAATTATCCAGATGCAGAGTTAATTGTATTATTAATTGATGAGCGTCCTGAGGAAGTGACGGATATTGAGCGTTCTGTAAAAGCTGATGTTGTGAGCTCGACGTTTGATGAAGTACCAGAAAACCATGTGAAAGTTGCTGAAATTGTATTAGAGCGTGCACGTCGTTTAGTTGAACATAAGCGTGATGTCATTATTTTAATGGACTCTATCACACGTCTCGCTCGTGCTTATAACTTAGTCATTCCACCGAGTGGTCGTACATTATCGGGTGGTATTGACCCGGCAGCATTCCATCGTCCAAAGCGTTTCTTTGGATCTGCGCGTAATATCGAAGAAGGCGGCAGTTTAACAATTTTAGCTACAGCATTAGTCGATACGGGTTCACGTATGGATGAAGTTATCTATGAGGAATTTAAAGGAACAGGTAATCTAGAGTTACATTTAGATCGTCAATTAGCAGAGCGCCGTATATTCCCAGCGCTTGATATTCGTCGATCAGGTACACGAAAAGAAGAATTACTTCTTGAACCAGAGCAGTTAGAAAAATTATGGGCAATTCGTAAAACATTCTCGGATTCATCTGATTTTGCAGAACGCTTCTTAAGAAAATTACGTACAACAAAATCAAACGATGAATTTTTTGAGAAATTAAATGAAGATATGAAAAAAGCTACAAAGGGAAAAGGATTGTTGTAATAATATAAGGCGTCCTCTTGATTTTTAATATGTAAGTTAATGAAAGAGCTAAAAATCGATTTTATTGTTGCAAATAATACATTCAATATGTTAGTATATCTAATGTATGTAACGTGTACATATGTAGCCGACATATTCGGGCTATGTAAGGTACAGTTCGAAAAATACTCTGTTCCAGATGGTTCAGGGCGAGAGGAGAAATCGAATATGAAACAAGGAATTCACCCAGATTACAAAGAAGCAACAGTAACTTGCTCTTGTGGTAATACTTTCAAGACTGGCTCAGTGAAAGAAAGCATCGTTGTCGAGTTCTGCAACGAATGTCACCCATTCTACACTGGTCGTCAAAAATTCGCGTCTGCTGACGGACGTGTTGATCGTTTCAACAAAAAATACGGTCTTAAAAACGAACAATAATAGTTTAATACCTGCCAAGCATGTGCTTGGCAGGTATTTTTTTCAGTGTATAAGTAATTAAGCGGTCATTTTGGGATGTTTTTATAGGAATATCCACCACTTATCATGACCCCACAGCATGATGCGAGGAAAGGGAGATTACAGAATGGCACAGTTATATTTTAAACATGGAGCAATGAATAGTGGAAAATCGATTGAGATTTTAAAAGTTGCCCATAACTATGAAGAACAGAAAAAACCAGTAATGATATTTACATCAGGGTTAGATACACGTGACGAAGTTGGTTATGTTTCAAGTCGTGTTGGTTTGCGACAACAGGCAATCCCTGTTTATGAAGATACAGATATTTTTGAGCTTGTAAAAAATAATGCCGAAAAGCCATATTGCGTACTCGTCGATGAAGTACAATTTTTGAAAAAAGCGCATGTGCTGCAGTTAGCGAATATCGTGGACGAATTAGATATTCCAGTGATGGGCTTTGGCTTAAAAAATGACTTCCAAAATGAACTTTTCGAAGGTAGTCAGTATATGTTGACATATGCTGATAAAATTGAAGAAATGAAAACCATCTGCTGGTTCTGTCACAAAAAGGCGACGATGAATTTACGTGTGGATGAAAGTGGAAAACCTGTGTATACAGGTGACCAAATTAAAATCGGTGGTAATGATTCTTACTATCCAGTTTGTCGCAAGTGTCATGCACACCCTTCGTTATAAGAAAAAGTAGCACAGATACAAAAATTTTCTTATACTAGTGTAAGGAAATGCTGAAAATTATTATATTTAGATAATTAAAATCATAGAGGTGAAGGCCATGTTTGATCGACTGCAAGCAGTAGATGATCGTTATGAAAGACTAAACGAGCTTTTAAGTGATCCAGACATCGTGAATGATAGCAAAAAATTACGCGATTATTCAAAAGAACAGTCTGATATTCAAGAAACGGTAGATACTTACCGTGAATATAAAGAGGTAAAAGCGCAATTAGCTGATGCGCGTGAAATGTTAGACAATGAAAAAGATCCTGACATGCACGAAATGGTGAAGGAAGAATTCAATAGCTTAAAGGAGCAACAAGAAGAGCTTGAGGAACGACTTCGTATACTATTAATCCCTAAAGATCCGAATGATAATAAAAACGTTATTATGGAAATTCGCGGTGCTGCCGGTGGGGATGAGGCAAACATTTTTGCTGGAGACTTATTCCGTATGTATTCACGTTATGCTGAAACTCAAAACTGGAAAATTGACTTGATGGAAGCAACACCAAATGCAATGGGTGGCTTTAAAGAAGTAATTTTCATGATTAACGGACAAGGTGCTTACTCAAAATTTAAATACGAGAATGGTGCTCACCGTGTACAACGTGTGCCAGCAACGGAATCGCAAGGTCGTATCCATACATCAACAGCTACAGTAGCGTGTCTACCAGAAGTTGAAGAAGTAGACGTTGAAATTCATGAAAAAGATATTCGTGTCGATACATTTGCATCATCTGGTGCTGGTGGACAATCGGTAAATACAACGATGTCAGCTGTTCGTATGACCCATTTACCTACAGGTGTGGTTGTATCTATGCAGGATGAGCGTTCACAAATTAAAAACCGTGAAAAAGCAATGAAAATTCTACGTGCACGTGTAGCGGATATGTATATGCGCGAAGCACAAAATGAAATTGATGCAGTACGTAAATCAGCGGTTGGTACAGGAGATCGTTCTGAACGCATTCGCACATACAACTATCCACAAAATCGCGTTACTGATCACCGCATTGGTTTAACGATTCAAAAATTAGACCAGATTGTAGAAGGTAAACTTGACGAAATTATTGATGCACTTATGTTAGAGGAGCAAGCGTCGAAGCTTGAACGATTGAATGAAGATGCATAAGCAAGTATCTGAGGCCCTTAATTGGGCTTCTTCTTTTTTGGTGGATAAAGGTCTTGAGGAAACAGCAGCACGTATTGTGATGCAATATGTACTTGGTACAAGTTATTCGGGTGTAATAATGCATATGTATGATGAGTTAACAGCTGATCAATCTGAGAAGTTTGTTGCGCTAATTGAGGAACATGCAGGGGGGCGTCCGGTACAGTATTGTATCGGTAGCGAAGAATTTTATGGACGTACGTTTATTGTTGATGAATCGGTGTTAATTCCGCGCCCTGAGACTGAGGAACTAGTACTTGGTACAATAAATCGTATAAATAATTTGTTTGGTGAGCAGCAATTGAAGCTTGCTGATATTGGTACTGGCAGTGGTGCGATTGCTATTTCCATGAAACTTGAATGCCCGACACTTGCAGTAGTAGCTACTGACATATCAGAATCAGCGTTAGAAACTGCAAAGAAAAATGCGCAAATGTTAGACGCTACTGTTGACTTTCGACTAGGAGATTTAGCTGCACCGCTTGCTGGTGAAAAGTTTGATATTGTGTTGTCTAATCCGCCGTATATTGCATTTGATGAAGCAAAGGAAATATCTAGTGTTGTACTTGGACATGAACCACATAGTGCGCTTTTTGCAGAGGAGGACGGCCTGATTTTATATCGAAAATTAGCTGAGCAGTTACCAGTCCTAATGAATAAGCCTGGGCTTATTGGTCTAGAAATCGGTTATACACAAGGAACGGCGGTAGCAAATTTTTTCAAAGACAGTTTTCCACAAGCTATCGTAACTGTGGAAAAAGATATTAATGGAAAACCTCGAATGGTTTTTTGTGAAATTCATGAATAGAAAATCTCTTTCTTGACGACAATGTCGAGCAAGGAGGGATTTTTTATGTTAAATGAATATGAGATTGTTAGATTTCCAAAAACAAATATTTTTCTAGCGTTTGTAAAACTAGTGTTGTTGGCGTTAGTGTTACATCTGTGCATATTATATATTCCAGAGTTAGTAGGTTTAGCAAAGGAAACTAGTAATAGTGAACAAGAAAGTGATTTTCGTATTCGAGTTATTGCAAACAGCAATACAGCTGCCGATCAATTGGAAAAAGAGCAGTTAGTAGATGATTTAAAACCATACTTTCTTCAAGTAGCTAATGTGCAAGCTGTGGATAATGAGCAATTAAAGTTGTTAGAACAGAAAATTGATGCAAAAATAAAGGAGAATTATCCACAATTATATACACAGGTTACAATTGGGGATAACTTATTTCCACCTAAGCGTCAAAATGCAAACTTCTATCCACAAAATGTCTATCGATCTATCGTTGTCAAAATTGGGGATGGACGTGGGGATAACTGGTGGTGCAGCATTTTCCCTTCAGTTTGTGAGCCTGAAAAAGAAAAAGAAGAAGAAAAGGAAGAGCCAGTTACCTTTTTTATATGGGAATGGATTAAAGGATTTTTTGATTGAGTTATCTACAAATGCAAAAAACTTATACACAATTTTCTGAAAGTTATTAACAATATGTGAGTAAGTCGATAAAAACGAAGTATAGAGAGGAGGGTTATCATGAAAACGATTCGTAAAGTTGTGGATAGTAATGTGAATAGTCAGTCAAATTATACACAAGCTGTGGATATCTTAAATGCAGGAGAGGTTGTCGCTTTTCCCACGGAAACTGTCTATGGTTTAGGTGCTATTGCAACAGATGATGAAGCGGTAAAAAAAATCTTTGAAGCAAAAGGTCGACCTTCAGATAATCCACTTATTGTTCACATTGGTACAAAAGAAGAAGTAGAGCTTTATATTGAAGAGATCCCGGAAGTTGCAAAAAAATGTATGGAATTATTCTGGCCAGGTCCATTAACGCTGGTGATGAATGCAAAACCAAATATTTTGGCCAAAAGTGTAACAGCCGGATTACATACAGTAGGAATTCGTATGCCAGATCATCCAGTTGCTCTCCAGTTGCTACAACAATTAAAAAAACCACTTGCTGCTCCGAGTGCAAATCGTAGTGGGAAGCCAAGCCCTACTGAGGCGATTCATGTAGAGGAAGATTTGCAGGGGCATATTCCATATATTTTAGACGGCGGTTCAACAGGTATCGGTTTTGAATCGACAGTATTAGATGTAACGCATGAACCTCCTGTGATTTTGCGTCCAGGTGGTATTACGAAGGAAATGTTAGAAGTGGCAATTGGACCAGTTATACAGCCGACAAAGGTCGAACAAAACATGGCATCAACACCAAAAGCACCTGGTATGAAATATACACATTATGCACCAGATGCACCTGTATATTTAATTGATTGCAATGAGAAAATAGCTTCCGAAGCTATCCAAAAGTTACGTACTGAAGGTCAAAAGGTTGCACTTTTAGCACCAAATAATTTTGCAAATATCAATGCGGATTATTTCTTTTCAATTGGAGAAGAAGGTGTCAAAGAAGAGATGGGTGCAACACTGTATCATGCATTACGAGCTTGTGATAAAACAGAGGCAACAATTATTTTAGCAACGACAACATCAGATGATGGTGTGGGTGCAGCAATTATGAATAGACTGGAAAAGGCTGCTGCAGGCCAATGGTATACCTTATAAAACTAGCTTATTTCACATGTGTGAAATTAAGCTAGTTTTTTCTTTGTAAAGGGTTAGAAATAGTGATATCAAAATATTCGTGCGTATTAGACTATATGGCGCTTGTCTTATGCGAACGTAATTATCTTTATAAGATAATTTTGTCGGGGTTTAACTGTTATACAAAAGGTTATTTAGGACCGAAAGTAGGATAATCGTGAATTACTGAGCATAAAATGATAAAATATTAGGGAGTGAAGGGGTGCGTTATTGCAGGGGATTCTTGCAGGTATTTTAACATCTGTTGATGTAATAGGGCTATACGTATTATTACCGACTGTAAGATATCGTTTATTATTGTCAGTGTGGACAGCTTCACTACATATGCTTTTCCCGCTGTTAGGATTTGAATTAGGCAATTACATCGTTCGTTTCCTACTGGACTGGGGACAATGGATTTCTAGTATTTTATTATTTTGTATTGGCTTACAATTACTATTGTTTTCAAATAATAATGAGAAAAGAACGATTTCTCCTATTTTATTAGCTGTTACTGCAAGCCTAGATACCTTTTCAGTAAGTGTTTCTTTTGGTATGCTAAATCTAGAGAAAACGATATTTATTATGAGTGCTGGTGTGAGTGCATTTATATGTTCATATATTGCATTAACGATTGCGAGAAAAAATGAGCATTTTTTAGGTGCAAACCTACAAATAATTGCTGGGATCGTATTTATTATTATGAGTATTTTTGCCGTGAAATAACAACAATTGAACTAGGAGGGTGATGAGTGTGAATATACTTTTTGTTTGTACTGGCAATACTTGTCGCAGTCCGATGGCAGCAGCGATTTTACATGATAAACAGCTGAAAACTGTTAATGTACGCTCGGCAGGTATTTATGCAATTCCGTATACAGAAATGTCCGAATATGCAAAGCAATTATTAGATGAAGCAAATATCAGACATCAACATTATGCAACACAATTATCTAGTGAGGAAATTGAATGGGCGGATTTAATATTAACGATGACAACTGCCCATCGAGATAGTATTTATGCGAATTTTCCGGTAGTTGAGCAAAAAATATTTACGTTAAAAGAATATGTCTCTACTAATGGATCACAAGATGTTAGCGACCCATATGGAGGCAATAAAATGATTTATGAAGTAACGTTCCAAGAGTTAAGGGGGTTAATCGATAGGTTGGTCAAAAAAATAGAAGGGAATTGATGCATTATATGAAAAAACAATTTGGCTTAAGAATTAAACTAGTATTATTTGTTAGTATACTAGCCCTAATAACATATTCAGTTAGTTTTGTTTTCATTGAATTTATACAACCTACCTTTTTTCCAGAGGTTAATCGTAAAACATTTGAAATAATAACTTACCTTCTTGGGATTATTTGGTCTGGAATTTTAGCTGCCGTTTTCAGTGTTGTTTTAGTAAAGCCATTGGAGCAACTTGAGCATAGCGCTTCAAGAGTAGCTGAAGGGAAAATAGGAAAAGATGTAACGATGCCTAATACACACGATGAAATACGCTTAGTTGCCGAAGCATTTCAACAAATGATCTTGAATTTACGTCAAATGATTGAAAGCATCGACCACAATTTCCAAGAAACCAATCAATCTATTATTCATTTGTCAGATGAAACAGCTGTTGCCTCTAAAAAAGCAGAAGGTATTGCACGAACGGTCAAGCATATATCATCAGGTGCAGAGGCTTCTGCCATTGCAATACAAGATACAGCAGAGGCTATTGAAGATGTGAGAGAACTTGCTACGGAAGTAAATACAAGAGCAGTACAATCAGCTACACAGACGAAAGAAATTTTACGAAATTTGACGACGACAACAAATGCAATTGAGACATTGGTTAATAGCATCCGACAAATTGCAGTTGGCAATAATGAAGCATTAAAAAGTATTCATACATTAGAAGAAAATGCAGGACAAGTTGAAAAAATTATTAGCTTAGTTGGAGATATCGCGGCACAAACAAATCTACTCGCGCTCAATGCATCCATTGAAGCTGCCCGTGCAGGCGATCATGGGAAGGGATTTGCGGTTGTAGCAGAAGAAGTGAGAGGATTAGCTGATGAAAGTGCCAAGGCAGTACAAGGTATTACAACGTTAATTCAATCTATGCAACAAAACGTTGAAACCGTCGTGAAGCAAATGAATCATCAGGTGGCATTTGCTACAAAAGAAGCTGAACGTGTATCAGAAACGACTTCAGCTGTTGAAAATATGTCTTCAAGTGTCCAAGAAATGGCTACATCTGTAGTGGAAATCTCTACGTTAATTGAAAAACAAATGTTCAATATTGAAACGACAGCTCGCCAATCACAAGAGGTCGCGGCAATTGCTGAGGAGACATCTGCTGGAGCACAAGAAGTTCGTAGTGCTGCAGAGGAACAAGCTTTTTCAATAGAACAGGTCGAAAAGCTAGCGCATGGTTTGAAAAAGCAGTCTGAAGAGTTATATAAAGTAATCCAGCGATTTGACCGTGAAAGTTAACTTCGTATCGAATTCACTAGAATGATTAGTGAATTCGATTTTTTTTGTTATGAAAACCATAGATTTTTTTCCTGTGGATAATTTAGATATTGTCATCTAGATAAGAGTGGCTTGAAGCTCACACGATTTGAGTTATTTAGGCAACAGGGCTGTCCTAAAGGATAAGATAGTATGCTGTTTTTTAATATATAGATATAGGTGAAAATATGCGTAGACACACGCGGAAAGTGAATTGGTTTTTCTATATAAAAAGTCAATTGTTTTGCTTAAAGAGACTTATTGGCTGTCCGCGTTTTGATAATCAGGTGTGAATGAGCGTTTTAACTCATTTGTTTTTAGTAAATACATTAATTAAAGCAAAAAAACAAGAAAATATAATTGGTGAAATATTGAAGTGTAAATATAAAATACGAATTTATCTACAGAATATCTGCATTATCTATAGAATATTCTGCAATAAATGAACGATTTTAAAATTTTGGACAAGGAATGTTCGTATTTCGGGAAAATTTAGTATGAAAAATGAAAGAAAAGTCGTGTTATTATTTAAGAAGAAGTGGTAAACTAAGAATGACTATAATTCGAAATGAGGGAACCCAGTGAGAGTAGCAATTTCATCTGATCACGGAGGCAACAACTTACGTCGAGAGATTATGCAACTGTTAGAAGAGCTAAACATTAGTTATGAAGACTTTGGTCCACAATCTGATGATTCTGTAGACTATCCTGATTATGCAAAGCCAGTTGCTGAAGGTGTTGCAAGCGGGGAATTTGATAAGGGTATTTTAATTTGTGGAACAGGGATTGGTATTTCTATCGCTGCAAACAAAATTAAGGGTATTCGTTGTGCATTAGTTCATGATTTATTTAGTGCAAAGGCAACTCGTTGCCATAATGATTCAAACGTTTTAGCGATGGGTGAGCGTGTTATTGGTCCAGGCCTTGCGCGTGAAATCGCACAAACTTGGCTTCAAACTGATTTTGAAGGCGGGCGCCATACACGCCGTGTTGAAAAAATCGCTGAACTAGAACAGTAAAAAAGAACATTCGCGCCCTCTTAGTTTATGGCGCGAATGTCTACTATAAATGTAAAATAAGGAGCTGAGCTTAGTGGTTGTACAACAGATACAAACGCAATTGACTCAGTTACTCAGTGAATTCGAAGAGCAGGTAATTTTACGACCAAATACTATTTTTGTCGTAGGATGCTCTACATCTGAAGTGATTGGTCAGAAAATTGGCACAGCGGGCGCGCTTGAAACTGCACAAGCTATCTTCGAACCGTTACATACTTTTGCAAAGAAACATCAGCTATATTTAGCGTTTCAAGGGTGTGAGCACATTAATCGTGCGATTACGATGGAGGCAGATGCGGCGCAACATTGCGGTTATGAACCCGTTGCAGTCGTACCAGTACGCACAGCAGGTGGTTCTATGTCAGCATATGCATATACACAATTTTCAAACCCTGTTGTTGTAGAAGAGGTGCGTGCTCATGCGGGCATTGATATTGGTCAAACATTAATTGGTATGCATTTAAAAGCGGTGGCTGTTCCTATTCGTACATCCGTACGCATTATTGGAGAAGCAGTGGTCACAATTGCAACAACACGTCCAAAACTAATCGGTGGAGAACGTGCAATATATAAGTAAGAAACTTCTATATTTATGAGAAGTAAATTTAAATAATCATTTACTTAGGGGGATTTTTCAATCATGTCATTCGAGAAATTAGCAGTACAAGACAAAGCAGTATTAGATGGAATTTTAGCAGAGAAAAAACGTCAACAAGCAAATATCGAGTTAATCGCATCTGAAAACTTTGTTTCTGAAGCAGTAATGGAAGCACAAGGGTCTGTTCTTACAAACAAATATGCAGAAGGTTACCCAGGTAAACGTTACTATGGTGGCTGTGAGCATGTAGATGTTGTAGAAGATATCGCACGTGATCGCGTAAAAGAAATTTTTGGTGCAGAATACGCAAATGTACAACCTCACTCAGGTGCACAAGCAAACATGGCTGTATACCACACAATTTTAGAGCCAGGTGACACAGTACTTGGTATGAACCTTTCTCATGGTGGTCACTTAACACACGGTTCGCCTGTTAACTTCTCAGGTATTCTTTACAACTTCGTAGAATATGGTGTAACAAAAGATACACACGTAATCGATTATGAAGATGTTCGTCAAAAAGCTTTAGAACATAAACCAAAATTAATCGTTGCGGGTGCATCTGCATACCCACGTGCAATCGACTTTGCTAAATTCCGCGAAATTGCCGATGAAGTAGGTGCGTACTTCATGGTAGATATGGCACACATCGCAGGTTTAGTTGCTGCTGGCGAACACCAATCTCCAGTACCATACGCTGATTTTGTAACTTCAACTACTCATAAAACATTACGTGGTCCACGTGGTGGTCTAATTCTTGCTTCGAAAGAATGGGAGCAAAAATTAAATAAATCTGTATTCCCTGGTATTCAAGGTGGTCCATTAATGCACGTAATCGCTGCAAAAGCTGTAGCATTTGGTGAAGCATTACAACCTGAATTCAAAGAATACGCAAAACAAATTAAAGCAAATGCAAAAGTTCTAGCAGATACATTAATTGCTGAAGGCGTTGAAATCGTTTCTGGTGGAACTGATAACCACTTAGTATTAGTGAACGCTAAATCTCTAGGTTTAACTGGTAAAGTTGCAGAGCATGCACTAGATGCGGTAGGGATTACAACAAATAAAAACACGATTCCTTACGATACAGAATCACCATTCGTAACAAGTGGTATCCGTATTGGTACTCCTGCAGTTACTTCTCGTGGATTTAAAGAAGAAGACATGAAGGAAGTCGGCGAAATTATTGCATCTGTACTGAAAAACCCTGAAGATGAAGCAGTGAAAAAAGATGCAATTGAACGCGTAAAAGCTTTAACTGATAAACACCCATTATACGCATAATTTTATAGATTTTAAAAGATACTTCTGATAACGGTCAGAAGTATCTTTTTTTCTATAAGATTAAGTAATTTCTGCCTAGAAAGTAGAAAGCTGTTGAGCGTACTTTTAATATGCTGTTTATCGATGCGCCGTACAGTGGCTCTTTAAAGGTTGCCGGTATGCTTAAGAGCCCACTGGACAACCTCTATAAGTACAAAATAGTAATTGAACATTTATATAGTTAGGACATAATATGTCCTTTATAAAGAGGATTTACGAAAAAATATCGACAATATTCCGAATTTTTATGTAAAATATAAAGAAAGAGAGAAATGGGTCATTACCTAAATATTTACTTGTTTTAGAGTAAACCTCGATTGTAGGTAAGTGCATGGAACGAAAGGTAGAGGGCTCAAGGCTCACCTCTTGGGAAGTGCCTGTGGTGGAATATACGGGATCATTGCCAAGAGATGGGGTTGACATAATAAAGTGTTTGTTGGAGTGGGACCAGCGTGACTCCTTGGGGATTAATGTCACAGGTAAGATTCTGGCGAAACGGAAAATAACCACTAATTTTGGTGAAGAGTCAATATACTGTTGAGTGTAGATTATAGAGTAGAACTTGGGAAACGCTTCAAAGTTTATGAAGGGAGGTTTTTGTGACAATGCGAAAAGTAACTCAGCGAAATGATTATTTACTTGCTTCTATTTATAGATTAGGAAAGAACTCAAAAAACGGCTATGTAGTCTTCGATGCCAAGGCTAATTATAGTGTTTTAGATTGTAATAACTCTTTTTGTGAAATGACAAATTATTCAACGGAGCAGTTAAAAGGCATAGATTATTTTTCGTTGCTCTCTCAGGAAGCGCAAATTGCAGATGTTGAAATGATTAAAGAAAAAATTTGTAACGGTACAATGATTCACATGGAGTTATATCATGATAGCTATAACAGACCGCCTTTCTGGGCTGAAATACAAGTTCTCCCTTTTCAAAATGAGAAGTCGGAAACGGAATATGTATTACTACTCGTAAAAGATGTTACTTACTATCGTACTGAAGAGTTTATTATGCATCTTGAAAAAGCAATGTATGAAGCTATTGAAAAGGATAATTCTTTTGAAAAAAAAATGCATATAATTTGCAGTGCCTTAGATGATTTTTTTATGCAAAATGTTTCAAGTATGGTATTAACGAAGGAAGACACGAATCAATTACTAGCATTTAACGCGCATACTAAGGTTGGTAAGATTCAAATTTTTAATGAAAATAATAAATTTTACTCTACAGTTATGCAAGCGAATGATTTTATCATAGTAGAGGATTTAACAGTTGTAGACATACCCAAAGCACATAAGGAGTTTGCGGCATTGATGGGAAAACGCTCAGGGTGGTTTGTCCCGATTCGCAATCAGCAACAGCATTGTATTGGGTTATTTGCGATATTATATAATGCACATCCTAATAAGGGAGATTTTTTTGTAGGATTATTTCAAAAAATCGCTGCGCTTGTAGCATTGGCACATACTTACTCGAAGACACAAAAGCAAATTTTAGATTTGGCTTATACGGATCTTACAACAGGTTTGCCAAATCGACATAGTTTTTTAAATACGCTTGAGAAAGTTGAAAATCAAGGGCAAGAGGGTTTTATTTATATATTGAAGCCTAGTGAGTTTAATCAAATTGTTGAGTTATATGGGCGGGAAGCTGGAGATGAATTACTTCGTCAAGTTGCACGTCGATTTGTCGAAAATAAAAACGAGAAGAATGAATATATTGCACGCTTTACAAGTTCTAGTTTAATTATTTCGAGAATGGTCTCTCACGAAGATATGATGAATTATGGTGTGCATATAAAAGATTTAATTCAAAAGCCTTTTATCATAGGTGATAAGCAAATATACATTACGTTGAAAACGGGAATTGCACCATTTAATAAAGACATTAAAATTGCAGATGCCATTCGTTTTGCGGATAGTGCTTTATCATTTGCAAGTAAAAAACCAGGTACGCATACAGAAACGTTTACGAAAGAGCAAAATGAACAGTTAGAACAACAAATGACTGTATTAAATCATTTATCGTATGCACTGAAAAATAGAGAGATAACTGTGAATTTACAGCCGAAAGTAGATTTAAGAACAGGTGAAATTCAAAGTATTGAAGCGCTAGCTCGCTGGATATCACCAACTCTTGGCTTTGTCTCACCTGATGTATTTATTCCTGTAGCAGAGAATGCAGGAAAAGTGAGAGAAATAGATTTGCAAATACTAGAAATTGTTTTACAATGGCTTTCACAAAGAAAGCGTGCAGGTAAAGATTTAGTCAAGGTAGCTGTAAATATTTCACCAGATCATTTTTATCATCCAGGATTTATAAATACCATTGTGGAGTTACTGAGGAAATATGAGATAAATCCAACTTATATCATATTGGAGGTAACTGAAAATATCGGTCTAGTAGATTTCCAAACAGCACTTATGATTATTCGAGAATTAAATAACTATGGTTTTAAAACGTCGGTCGATGATTTTGGAATGGGCTTTTCTTCGCTAAGTTATTTGCAAAAGTTACCGTTTGAGGAGTTGAAAATTGATCGAAGCTTTATTAATGGGATTGAAGAGGCGGGGACATTAGCAATTGTTCGCTCGATCATTCAACTGGCCCTAAATCTAGGCATGACATCTGTGGCGGAAGGCATTGAATCAGAAGAGCAGGTGGAAATATTACGCACGCTTGGCTGTAAGGTTGGTCAAGGTTATTACTATTATAAACCTATGACCATTGAGCAACTTGATGGGATATTAGATGGGTAATACTATATGGAATTTTTGAAAAATTTACTCAATAAAGCAATCTACACATAAAAGGAAGTATCTCGAATTAATTTTTGAGACGCCTCCTTTTTTCTGTTATACTAGTTGAGATAAAAATGAAATCCGAACTGTTAGGAGAGAACCCCTTTGAGCAAAGTATATGTATTTGATCATCCATTAATCCAACACAAGTTAACTTATATTCGTGATAAGAATACAGGAACAAAAGAATTTCGTGAGTTAGTTGATGAAGTAGCAACATTAATGGCATTTGAAATAACACGCGACATGCCACTTGAAGAAATTGAAATTGAAACACCTGTTACAACAGCAAAAACAAAAGTACTTTCTGGTAAAAAACTTGCCATCGTTCCAATTTTACGTGCTGGTATCGGCATGGTTGACGGTGTATTAAAGTTAATTCCAGCTGCAAAAGTTGGTCATATTGGTCTTTACCGTGATCCGGCAACGTTAAAACCAGTAGAGTACTACGCAAAACTACCTGCAGATGTTGAAGAACGTGACTTCATTATTGTAGACCCAATGCTTGCAACGGGCGGTTCAGCTGTAGAAGCTATTAACTCTCTAAAAAAACGTGGTGCGAAAAATATTAAATTTATGTGCTTAATTGCTGCTCCAGAAGGCGTAAAAGTTATTCAAGATGAGCATCCAGACGTAGATATTTACATCGCTGCACTTGATGAAAAATTAGACGACCACGGCTATATCGTACCAGGTTTAGGCGATGCTGGAGATCGTTTATTCGGTACTAAATAAAAAAGTATAGAACGTTAGCGTTTTGCAACATAATAACCATTAGGAGCGTCCTTCTTTATAGAAGGGCGTTTCATAGTATATAAAAACTAAGGACGGTGCAAATTGTTTTGACAAATAAATGGAAAGTAATGACAATTTTCGGCACAAGACCAGAAGCTATTAAAATGGCGCCTCTTGTGCTAGAACTGCAAAAACATCCAGAACAAATTGAATCAATCGTAACAGTAACAGCTCAACATCGCCAAATGCTTGACCAGGTGTTAGAAACATTCAAAATCACACCTAACTATGATTTAAATATTATGAAAGACCGTCAAACTCTTATCGATGTGACAACAAATGCATTGCAAGGACTCGATAAAGTTATGAAAGAGGCAAAGCCTGATATCGTATTAGTACATGGTGATACAGCGACTACTTTCATTGCGAGTTTGGCTGCATTTTACAATCAAATTGCGATTGGTCACGTGGAAGCGGGTCTTCGTACATGGAATAAGTACTCGCCTTACCCTGAAGAAATGAATCGACAGTTAACAGGCGTTATGGCCGATCTTCACTTTGCGCCGACTGAAGTTTCAAAGAAAAACTTGCTAGATGAAAACAAAAATGCAGATACAATTTTTGTTACAGGTAATACGGCGATTGATGCACTTGCAACGACCGTAAGTGAGCATTACACACACCCAGTACTTGAGAAAATGGGTAGTGATCGCGTGATTTTATTAACAGCACATCGTCGTGAAAATTTAGGTGAGCCGATGCGACATATGTTCCGTGCCATTACACGTATTTTAGCTGAACATGATGATGTACAAGTGGTATACCCAGTACATATGAATCCAGCTGTCCGTGAGATTGCCAATGAAATTTTAGGAGATAATAAGCGTGTGCATTTGATCGAACCACTTGAAGTCTTCGATTTCCATAACTTCGCGGCAAATTCGTATATGATTTTAACAGATTCAGGAGGCGTGCAGGAGGAAGCACCGTCACTTGGTAAACCTGTACTTGTACTACGCGACACAACTGAACGTCCTGAAGGTATCGCGGCAGGTACTTTAAAGTTAGCGGGCACGGAAGAAGAAACAATCTATACACTTGCAAAACAGTTGCTAAATGATACAGAAGCGTACGATGCAATGGCGAAAGCCTCAAATCCTTATGGAGATGGACATGCATCTGAACGAATTGTTCGTGCATTGATAGATTTTTTACAAAAAAACGAGTAATATACCAATTAAAATACAATAAAATGAGTCAAATGTACTTTTTTAAAAAAGTGAAGCTAATTTACGAGCGATATAACGACGTAAGTTAGCTTTTTTTTGAAATGTGTC
Source organism: Lysinibacillus sp. NPDC096418 (assembly GCF_044762775.1). Classification (NCBI taxonomy): domain Bacteria; kingdom Bacillati; phylum Bacillota; class Bacilli; order Caryophanales; family Bacillaceae; genus Lysinibacillus; species Lysinibacillus sp. NPDC096418. Next base: position 77,916 of record NZ_JBIWEY010000014.1, on the reverse strand, counting down.
GAAAAAAGTTTAATAAATTTTAATATTTCATACACAAATTTGTCAAGAGTTTGACAAGGTAATAGTGGTTGTGAAGTTTTTCTATATTACTAATTGACTTCAAATATCACCTATTGTATGCTTACAAAGGGTAAGAATGACAAGGGTTTCTATTCGTTTATAGTACTCTTGAAACACTTGTTATATCAAGTTTCTACTAAATCGACAGTTGAAACTATATTTGTCGATTTGCAACGTTTTGTGCGTTTCGGTTTAATCCGATTAAGTAATAGTAGTAAGACTTTTCTTGGACTTTACTAATGTAACTTCGAGGTAACACTGCAATTACTTTTACGCTGTGAGTAGTTTGTTCACTGCTCTTTTCTGATTTCACAAAGTGGTCAGCAAACGTTTTCTTTACTCGAAAAAATAATTCAGGAGACTACAGACCAATGCTAGATTTGCATCACATTTTTGCTGTGCAGAAGAGAGCGTTATTTTTTTTGCTCGCACTTTGCGCATTAGGCTGGGGCTTTACGTCCTATCAAACTGTATTTGCAGGCATCGCAATAGGTGCATTTTTTGGTACGTATAATTTTTGGATTTTGGTTCGACGTTTGGACAAGTTTGATCGTTCCATTAGTGAAGGGAAGAAAATAGGCTCGCTTGGCACAATGCTTCGTTTTGGATCAGGTGTGGCGGCAGTCGCTATAGCCATCTCGTTGCCAAACTATTTTCACTTAATTAGCACGGTCATAGGGCTAATGATTCCGTACGTTTTTCTCTTTGTCGAGAGAATTGTATCTCATGTAAGGAACCACTAATGTGCATTATTAGAAAGAGAGGTGAAATATAACAATGAATCATGAAGCTCCATTAGCACATTTGGATTTAGGTTTTACAACGTTAACGTTTAACTTATCTACAGTTATGATGTTACTAGTTGCAGCAATCGTTGTATTCTTGATAGCTTTTATCTCAACTAGAAGCTTGAAACTAAAGCCAACTGGTATGCAAAACTTTATGGAATGGATTATGGATTTCGTAAAGAACATCATCAAAAGCAACATGGACTGGAAAACTGGTGGTCGATTCCACATATTAGGTATTACGCTTATTATGTTCATCGCCGTATCCAATCTATTAGGTCTTCCATTCTCAATCGTGTACAATCACGAACTATGGTGGAAATCACCTACAGCGGATCCAACCGTTACGATGACTCTAGCAGTAATGATTTTAGTATTAACACAGTACTATGGTATTAAAATGCGTGGCACTGGTCATTATGTTGGTACATTCTTCAAACCGATGTCATTCATGTTCCCATTAAAGATTGTTGAAGAGTTTGCAAACACTTTAACACTAGGTCTACGTCTTTACGGTAACATTTATGCGGGTGAGATTTTACTTGCATTACTTGCAGGTCTAGCATCATCTGGTGCTATTGGTTTCGTAGGTGCAATCGTTCCTATGATGGCATGGCAAGGTTTCTCTATCTTCATCGGCTTTATCCAAGCGTTCATCTTTACTATGTTAACAATGGTTTATATGTCTCACAAAGTGAGCGAAGACCATTAATATAAAGCATTTTAATAATGCTAAAAAAAAAACAAACATAATTCCAAGGAGGAAATTTTACAATGGGTTTATTAGCAGCAGCAATCGCAATCGGTCTAGGTGCACTTGGCGCGGGTATCGGTAACGGTCTTATCGTATCAAAAACAGTAGAAGGTATCGCTCGTCAACCAGAGGCTCGTGGCGTTCTTCAAACTACAATGTTCATCGGGGTAGCTTTAGTAGAAGCATTACCGATCATCGCAGTAGTAGTAGCTTTCATCGTAATGAACAAATAATTCAGTGCAAGCTGAGTTTTAGTTAGTGGCGAAGCTGATTCACCAGATGAAACTTCGCCCTTCATTTTGGACCAGGTAAAAGCTATGTGCAAATATAGCTTTTTAAAATAGGTAAGTTTTTTAGTAAGTACCACAAATTATTATGTTGAAGTCAAAGCTCTTGAAGGGAGTGAAACAATCGTGTTTTTGGATTATCTTGTATTAGGTGCAAGCGCAGGAGAAGCTACATTTAATAGCGGTGACATCATTGCTACATTAGTAATTTTCCTACTGTTAATGGCATTACTTAAAAAGTTCGCTTGGGGTCCACTTATGGGCATCATGCAACAACGTGAAGAATTAGTAGCTAGTGAAATCGAAGCAGCTGAAAAAGCTCGCAAAGATTCGCATCAATATTTAGAAGAACAAAAGAGCCTTCTTAAAGAAGCTCGTACTGAAGCACAATCGATTGTTGAAGGCGCTAAGAAACAAGGCGAATTGCAAAAAGAAGAAATTCTTACAGCAGCACGCAATGAAGCTAACCGCTTAAAAGAATCGGCTGTACGTGAAATCGAGAATGAAAAAGAGAAAGCTATTGCAGCAGTACGTGAAGAAGTCGTTTCATTATCTGTACTTGCAGCATCTAAAGTCCTTAGCAAAGAAATTTCTGAGGCGGACAACCGTGCTCTTATAGAAGAGACGATTGCGAAGGCAGGGGAAGCTCAATGAGTAATTCAACTGTAGCAAAACGTTACGCTCAAGCGTTATTTGAGTTAGCGCAAGAAAAAAACCTTCTTGCTGAAGTTGGAGCTGACTTAAAGGAGTTAACAAAAGTATTAGAAAGTTCTCCAGGGCTTCTTACACTTTTAGAAGCGCCAAAGTTCTCTATCGAACGCAAAAAACAAATAGTAGCAGAAATCTTTGCAGGTAGCACAGCTGAGTTTTTACACACAATTCAACTTCTTGTTGAGAAAAAACGTATTAATGAAGTGAAACACCTTGCAGAGGCGTATGTAGATCTTGCTGCAGAAGCTCAAGGCTCAGCAGAAGCTACTGTTTATTCAACACGTGCTCTTTCAGCTGAAGAAAGCGCAAGTATTTCAACAGCGTTTGCAAAGCGTGTGGGTAAACAATCATTAACAATTACAAACGAAATTGACCCATCATTACTTGGTGGTATTCGTATTCAAATCGGTAACCACATTTATGACAGCACTGTTGTAAGTAAACTTGAACGTCTAAAACGTGAATTAATCGGTTAATATCTTAGAAATGTGAGAGGTGACACTACATGGGCATCAAAGCTGAAGAAATCAGCATGCTGATCAAACAACAGATTGAAAATTACGAATCTGAGCTTAAAGTAAGCGAAGTTGGTACAGTTATCCGTATTGGTGACGGTATCGCTCTTGCTCATGGCCTCGACAACGCCATGGCTGGAGAGCTTTTAGAGTTCTCTAACGGTGTTATGGGGATGGCACAAAACTTAGAAGAAGGTAACGTAGGTATCGTTATTCTAGGTCCATTCGCAGACATCAAAGAAGGCGATGAAGTTCGTCGTACAGGTCGTATTATGGAAGTACCAGTTGGTGAAGAACTAATTGGCCGTGTTGTAAATCCACTTGGTCAACCAGTGGATGGACAAGGTCCTATCAACGCTAAAAAATCTCGTCCAATCGAAAGCCCAGCTTTCGGTGTAATGGCTCGTAAATCAGTACACGAACCATTACAAACAGGTATCAAAGCGATTGACGCTTTAGTACCAATCGGTCGTGGTCAACGTGAATTAATCATCGGTGACCGTCAAGTAGGTAAAACTTCTGTAGCGATCGATACAATCTTAAACCAAGCTGGCGAAAACATGATTTGTATCTATGTTGCTATCGGTCAAAAAGAATCAACTGTACGTAATGTAGTTGAAACTTTACGTAAACATGGCGCATTAGATTACACAATCGTTGTAACAGCAGCTGCATCTCAACCAGCTCCATTATTATACCTAGCACCATTTGCAGGTGTATCTATGGCAGAAGAATTCATGTTACAAGGTAAACACGTATTAATCGTGTATGATGATCTTTCTAAACAAGCATCAGCTTACCGTGAACTTTCACTTCTTCTTCGCCGTCCTCCAGGTCGTGAAGCTTACCCTGGTGACGTATTCTACTTACACAGCCGCTTACTTGAACGTGCTGCGAAGTTAAATGAAACGTATCAAAACGGTTCAATTACAGCTCTTCCATTCGTAGAGACACAAGCTGGGGATATCTCTGCATACATCCCAACTAACGTAATCTCAATTACTGATGGACAAATCTTCTTACAATCTGACTTATTCAACTCAGGTGTACGTCCAGCGATTAACGCCGGTCTTTCTGTATCACGTGTAGGTGGATCTGCTCAAATTAAAGCAATGAAAAAAGTTGCGGGTACACTACGTCTTGACTTAGCTGCATTCCGTGAGCTTGAATCATTCGCTCAATTCGGTTCAGATTTAGATAAAATTACACTTGCTAAACTTGAGCGTGGTAAACGTACGGTTGAAGTTCTTAAACAAGACCTTAACAAGCCACTTAAAGTTGAAAAACAAGTTGCTATCCTTTATGCATTAACTAAAGGTTATTTAGATGATATCCCAGTACAAGATATCGTTCGTTTTGAACGCGAATTCTTAAGCTGGTTAGATACAAACCACACAAACGTTTTAGATCACGTTCGTACTACTAAAGAGCTTGCATCAGACGCTGAGTATGAAGCAGCAATCAATGCCTTCAAAAAAACTTTCGCTAAATCTGAATAAGTTCGAAGTTAGTTGAATCTCGATTAAAAAACAAAAGGTGGTGAAATACCAGTGGTAAACTTACGCGAAATTAAAGGTCGTATTAATTCTACAAAGAGTACGAGACAAATTACGAAAGCGATGCAGATGGTTTCTTCTTCGAAACTACGTCGTGCAGAGCAAAATGCTAAAGCGTACGTTCCTTACATGGAAAAAATCCAGGACGTAGTTGGCGCTATCGCAGCAGGTACGAAAGACAGTGGACATCCAATGTTAACTGCTCGTCCTGTAAAGAAGACAGCTTACTTAGTCATTGGTTCTGACCGTGGTCTAGCAGGGGCTTATAACTCAAGCATCCTTCGCCAAGTACAACGTACAATTAACGAGCGTCATAAATCAAAAGACGAATACGTGATTTTAGCAGTAGGTCGTGTTGTTCGTGATTACTTTGTGAAACGTGATCATAATGTTGTTAGCAGTGTTGTTGCTCTACCTGACCAACCTACATTTGCTGATATTAAAGAAATCGCTCGTAATGCTGTTGGTATGTTCATTGATGGTACATATGATGAACTTTATATGTACTATAATCACTTCGTAAGTGCTATTCAAAGCGATGTGACAGAGAAAAAACTTCTTCCATTAACTGATATTGCACCTGCTAGCACAAATGCTTCTTATGAATTCGAGCCATCTGGTGAAGCAATTCTTGAAGTACTTCTTCCACAATATGCGGAAAGCTTAGTATACGGCGCAATCTTAGACGGAAAAGCAAGTGAACATGCTTCTCGTATGACGGCTATGAAAAATGCAACGGATAATGCATCTGATCTTATTTCGGACTTATCTTTGCAATACAACCGTGCACGTCAAGCGGCTATTACACAAGAAATTACAGAAATCGTTGGTGGAGCTGCAGCCTTAGAATAGGCTAAAGCTTCCCAATGTCGTATAAGAATACGATAGGAGGGTACACAGTAATGAATAAAGGACACGTTCAACAAGTAATGGGTCCAGTTGTTGACGTAAAATTCAGCAACGGCCAATTACCAGCAATCTATAACGCATTAACTGTTAAGATTGCACGTCCAAATGAAGAAGCAACAACTCTTACATTAGAAGTTGCACTTCATTTAGGTGATGATTCTGTTCGTACAATTGCAATGTCATCTACTGATGGCTTACAACGTGGAGCAGAAGTAACAGACTCAGGAAAAGCTATCTCAGTACCAGTTGGTGAAGCTACTTTAGGTCGCGTATTTAACGTACTAGGGGAAGTAATCGACTTAGGCGAAGAGATTCCTGTGGATGCTCGTCGTGATTCAATTCACCGAGAAGCTCCATCTTTCGATGAACTTTCAACTACAGTTGAAATCCTTGAAACAGGTATCAAAGTAGTAGACTTATTAGCACCATACATCAAAGGTGGTAAAATCGGTCTATTCGGTGGTGCCGGCGTAGGTAAAACTGTATTAATCCAAGAATTAATCAATAACATTGCACAAGAGCACTCAGGTATCTCTGTATTCGCTGGTGTAGGTGAGCGTACTCGTGAAGGGAACGACTTATTCTTCGAGATGAGCGATTCAGGCGTTATTAAGCAAACTGCAATGGTATTCGGTCAAATGAACGAGCCACCAGGCGCACGTATGCGTGTAGCTTTAACTGGTCTTACAATGGCGGAATACTTCCGTGATGAGCAAGGTGCAGACGTACTTTTATTCATCGACAATATCTTCCGTTTCACTCAAGCAGGTTCTGAGGTTTCTGCCCTATTAGGTCGTATGCCTTCTGCGGTAGGTTACCAACCAACACTTGCTACTGAAATGGGTAAATTACAAGAGCGTATCACATCTACTAACAAAGGTTCTGTAACTTCTATCCAAGCGATTTACGTACCAGCCGATGACTATACTGACCCGGCTCCAGCTACAACTTTCGCCCACTTAGATGCAACAACTAACCTTGAGCGTAAATTATCTGAAATGGGTATCTACCCTGCGGTTGACCCATTAGCTTCGACTTCTCGTGCATTATCACCTGAAATCGTAGGCGCAGAGCACTACGAAGTAGCTACTAGTGTACAACGTACAATCCAACGTTACCGTGAATTACAAGATATCATTGCTATCTTAGGTATGGATGAGTTATCTGATGACGATAAACAAACAGTAGAACGTGCTCGTCGTATTCAATTCTTCTTATCTCAAAACTTCCACGTTGCGGAACAATTCACTGGTCAAAAAGGTTCTTATGTACCTGTTAAAGAAACTGTTCGATCATTCAAGGAAATCCTTGATGGCAAATGGGATCACTTACCAGAAGATGCTTTCCGTCTAGTTGGATCAATTGACGAAGTAGTTGAAAAAGCGAAAAGCATGGGCGTAGAGGTTTAATACTAGGGACGAGGAGGAAAAAATATGAAGACAGTAACAGTCAATATTGTCACTCCCGACGGCCCGGTATACGATTCTGAAGTAACAATGGTTATCGCTAAAACAACTTCAGGTGAAATTGGTGTTCTTGCAGGCCATATTCCTATGGTGGCTCCACTTGCTATTGGTGCAGTGAAGCTTAAAAAAGCAGATGGTTCAACTGAACTTGTAGCTGTAAGTGGCGGTTTCATTGAAGTTCGTCCAGAGAAGATTTCAATCTTAGCTCCTTCTGCTGAAGCAGCTTCTGACATCAATCTTACTCGTGCAAAAGAGGCGTTAACACGCGCTGAAGGACGTATTCAAAAGAAACAAGATAACATTGATTTCCAACGTGCTGAGCTTGCTCTAAAACGTGCGTTGAATCGTATCAACGTTCATGAGGGTAATATCTAATTCAATTTTTAACGGGCAGATTCGATCTGCCCGTTTTTTAATGGATGAATCTAGGTTCTGTATTTTAAGCGAATTGATAGTATGGTTTAAATGATTATGAATCGAAATGGAGGAAATTACGTGGGAATTTATGAAGCAGTTGGGCAAGAAGCTTTAATTGGCATCTTCTCGCATCTATTTTTTATTGCTATTACTTTTTACGCTTTGCAAGCCTTCATGGTAGAGAAAATATTTAAGAAAAATAAAGTGTTTCAAATACAACTAATTTATCTATTGTTCAGTATTGTGATCGGCACTGGAGTATCGAATTTCTTCTTACAAATTTCAGGGTGGTCTGGGCAACTTCAGTACTTGTTTTAACTATGTATGTCATGATGAGAATGAAGTGTCAGCATAAATGTTATGTACGGAAAGTACAGTGAGCGGTTCAGCTACGAATTATGCTAACGCTTTTGTTGGCGGACGCAATTTTTTCGCGAAAGCGAAACCTTCTGCAACAGGCGTATTTGCTAAAAGTATTACATGTTTTCTAGGACTACATAGAATTGTGTGTGGCCCTATAAAGCACATAGTAATAGTCTGACATAAATAGTATGGAATTCTATTTTGATTGAGTTAGTGGGAGGAAATATAATAAATAATACATTTGCTCTTTTTATTCAATCGGTTACCAAAAACTAGGGATAACATTTACTTAAAAAGCATAGCAATAGTTAGACTGTATGTTGAGTGAAATGCAAGGATGGAAGCCCTCTGAAAAGTACTCAACTGGAATGAAAGACACCACAAATTATGGTTATAGGCCTTTTATTTGGACATTCACAAAAAAATGAGTACGTGCGTACAATAAATAAATAGCAAAATATCAAAAAATGACTTAAAATAGTGATTTGGGCGCTTGAACGAGCGTGCAAAAAGTTGTATTATATATTTGTTTGTTTACTAAAAATGACATTATACATCTTATGATAAATAAGATTTTCATAGGTTGAGAAATTGAATTCGGAGGGACGTACGTGGATAAAATTATTGTGACTGGCGGTCATAAGTTACACGGAACAGTACGTGTAGAAGGCGCTAAAAATGCAGTTTTACCGATCCTAGCAGCAGCATTGCTTGCTTCTAAAGGAGAGAATGTAATTAAAGAAGTCCCTAATCTAGCAGATGTCTATACAATAAATGAAGTGCTTAAAAGTTTAAATGCAGACGTAACATATATTCCAGAAGAGAATGAAGTATATATCGATGCAACAAAAGAACTTTCAAGTGAAGCACAGTTTGAATATGTGAGTAAGATGCGCGCATCTATTTTAGTGATGGGCTCGCTACTTGCACGTAATGGCTATGCGCGTGTAGCATTACCAGGTGGTTGTGCGATTGGTTCTCGTCCTATTGAATTACATTTAAAAGGTTTCGAGGCAATGGGGGCGAAAATCTCATTTGGACATGGCTATGTAGAAGCAATGGTAGCAGACCGCTTACAAGGGGCAAATGTATATTTAGATTTCCCGAGTGTAGGTGCTACTGAAAATATTATGACAGCTGCTGCACTAGCAAAAGGTACGACAATTATTGAAAATGCAGCGAAAGAGCCTGAGATTGTAGATCTTGCTAATTTTATAAATGGTATGGGTGGCCGTGTTATTGGTGCGGGTACGAATACGATTCGTATTGAAGGCGTTGACACATTGTATGGTACGGAGCATTACATTATTCCTGATCGTATTGAAGCTGGTACATTTATGGTGGCAGCTGCAATTACAAAGGGCGATGTTACGATTGAAAATGCAGTACCGGAGCATATGACAGCATTGATTGCTAAAATGCGTGAAATGGGCGTTGAAATTACGGAATTAGACGAAGGATTACGAGTAAGCGTATCTAAAACTTTAAAAGCTGTAGATATTAAAACAATGCCTCATCCGGGTTTCCCAACAGATATGCAATCTCAAATGATGGCATTATTGTTAACAGCTGAAGGCACTGGTATTATTACAGAAACTGTATTTGAAAATCGCTTTATGCATGTAGAAGAATTCAGACGTATGAATGCAAGTTCGAAAATTGAAGGACGTTCAGTCTTTATTGAAGGTCCAACAGAGCTACAAGGTGCCGAAGTTGCAGCGACAGATTTACGCGCAGCAGCAGCACTTATATTAGCAGGTCTTGTATCTGAAGGTGTTACACGTGTGACTAAGCTACATCATTTAGACCGTGGATACGTGGATTTCCATGGAAAGTTAGCGTCACTAGGTGCGGACATTGAACGTATTTCAACAGTTGAAATTACACCAGGGAAAACAATCCAAACAACTATTTAAATAGAAAGTTAATAGTGCCAAGCCATAAACCTCTACATAGTTATCTAGTAGAGGTTTTTATATATTCTTGATTACTGCACATATGTTGATGGAAAAAAGCATATTATTTCTTATGAAAAAATGGATTATGACAGTTGGCGTTTTTTGTTTGGTTGGTGCATTATATGCACTACCTGTGGCACTTGGTGAGAAACAAGGAGAAGAAATCCCTAAAAAGGATAAAGAGGATAATTGTGAGATAATGATTGAAGTAGAAGGTCAACCTGAAAAGATTCCACTTGAAACATACATTACGGGTGTTGTAGCAGCTGAAATGCCAGTTTCCTTTCATAAAGAGGCATTAAAGGCGCAGGCTATCGCTGCACGTACGTACGCACTAAAAACGACAAATTATGGGGAGAAGGCAATTGCTCCAACTGTAGCTAGGCAGGTTTATTATGATGAAACTCAGAGAAAAAGCAATTGGGATTCAGATTTCCTGGGAAATGAGAAGAAAATTGTCGAAGCTATAGAAGAAACGAAAGGACAAGTACTACTATATAATAATGAATTAATTACTGCTATGTTTCATTCAACAAGTAATGGAAAAACAGAAAGTGCTTACGGTTATAGTGGTAATGAATTAGCATATTTACAAAGTGTTGCGAGTATGTCTGATCAGATGTCGCCAAAATTTGCAGCCATGCAAGAATGGACATTAGACGAATGGAATGCCTTGTGGGATATAAAGTGGCAGCCTATTGATTTCAACCGCGTTAAACTCGCTTTAAATGCCTCTGGACGTGTTGAAAAGCTTCAATTAGGAAATAGAGTATGGGCAGGGCGTGAAGTTAGAACACTATTACAACTTCCTTCAACAGATTTTAAACTTACATTCGATATGAATACACAGAAAGTGCAAGTGCTAACAAAAGGTTATGGTCATGGAGTAGGGATGAGCCAATACGGCGCAGAAGCCATGGCGAGTGAAGGAAAGACGGCAAAAGAGATTTTACACTATTATTATCAACAAATAGAAATAAAAAAAATAGATGCATGTTTAAAATAATCACTAGTTGTTTACACTGCAACTAGAGGTGATGAAAATGAGAGAAGACAAAAATAGTCAACCTTCTCAAAAAGGACAATGGCAGAAGAAACCTTGGTTTTGGCCAGCTGTGTATGCTGGAGGCGCTGTAATGTTAGCAGCGATGTTATTTGGTTATAATGCACTCGTAACGAAAGTTGAAGTGGCACCGCAACCAGATGTAGCACAAGTAGAGCCAGGCCCAGTTGTGGAAACAAATGCACGCACAGAGTCGATGAAGTATCCATTTAAGGAAGAGAGTTTCGATAAAGTGCAAGTTTTACAAGAGTTTTATGAAGTAGACGCTGATTCGAAATCGCGAGAAAAGGCCCTTATGGTATTTAATCAATCATTTACGACATCTTCAGGTGTATCACTTGCGATGAATGGTGAAGAGTTTGAAGTTGTAGCTGCGATGAGTGGTAAAGTACTAGATGTAAAACTAGATGAGTTTACGGGCAACAAGATTATGTTAGAGCATCCAAATGGCATGCAAACACATTATAGCTCTGTGAAGGACATCTTAGTTAAAAAGGGTGATCAGATAACACAAGGACAACAGATTGCTACTTCAACAGACAACCAATGGAATCCGACTGCAGGCGTTCATATGCATTTTGAAGTGCTAGAAAATGGAGCCTATGTAAATCCTAAAAAATTATTAGCTTTTACACCTTCTGAATAGAGGGGAAATCTCGGCTGATATCAGCAAGACACCAAGGCGAATTCACTCGTAATATGCAATTTATGTTCTGAATAGCTTTATCCTTACATAAGGTGAAGAAATGCGCAGGCGAGCTTCAAATGCCCAAGCCATTTTGTGAAATTTTGTGGAAAGGACGAAGAACGTGCACGAGCACATTCGGAAGCGCTGCATTCGCCTCGGTGAATTATTGATTGAGACGCGTGAAACTGTGCGTGTCCTCGCGAAAATGACAGGTTATTCGAAAAGTACGGTTCACAAAGATCTGACAGAAAGATTACCAACAATTCACGAAGGATTAGCCGAGCAAGTAAAAGAAATTCTTGCCTACCACAAGGCCGTACGCCATATTCGTGGAGGAGAGGCAACGAAGAACAAATGGAAAGAAAGGGCGAGTCAAGAATGATTCGTTCTTTTTTTGCTTTTTTAAATACTTTTCGTCACTTTGGACACAATATAGGAAAAAGGGTTTATAACTTTATACATAGTAAGGATATTCATCGAAATTTAGGTGAAATTACCAGTCTCTTGTGATAAAATATTCTAGATAAATAGATAAAATCGAACGTTATGTAGTTGGAACTGGTGGAAGGAGAAATTTGAATGTTTTCAAAAGATATTGGCATTGACTTAGGAACTGCGAACGTATTAATCCACGTTAAAGGTAAAGGAATTGTCCTGAATGAACCATCTGTAGTGGCAATTGATAAAAAAACAAATAAAGTATTAGCTGTAGGGGAAGAGGCTCGTCAAATGGTAGGACGTACGCCCGGTAATATTACAGCAATACGCCCATTACGTGATGGGGTCATTGCTGATTTTGACGTAACAGAAGCAATGCTAAGCCACTTTATCAATAAATTAGATTTAAAGGGCTTTTTTTCGAAGCCACGTATTTTAATATGCTGTCCAACCAATATTACGAGTGTCGAGCAAAAGGCAATTCGTGAAGCGGCTGAAAAGTCTGGTGGTAAAAAAGTATACTTAGAGGAAGAACCAAAAGTAGCTGCCATTGGTGCAGGCATGGATATTTTCCAACCGAGTGGCAATATGGTCGTAGATATCGGTGGTGGTACAACGGATGTTGCAGTGCTATCAATGGGCGATATCGTCACAAGTGAGTCCATTAAAGTTGCTGGTGACGTGTTTGACAATGATATTTTACAATATATTAAAAAAGAATATAAATTACTTATTGGTGAGCGTACAGCGGAAGCGATAAAAATGACGATTGGTACTGTATTTAAGGGTGGCCGCAACGACTCTATGGACATTCGAGGCCGTGATATGGTAACAGGTCTACCACGTACAATTACGATTCATTCCGATGAAATTGAACATGCACTACATGAGTCGGTTGCAATGATTGTGCAATCTGCAAAAAATGTACTAGAAAAAACGCCACCAGAACTATCGGCAGATATTATTGATCGTGGTGTTATCATTACCGGTGGAGGCGCATTACTTCACGGTGTTGATCAATTACTTATTGAAGAGTTAAAGGTACCAGTATTTATAGCAGAGCACCCGATGGACTGTGTGGCAATTGGGACAGGCATTATGCTTGAAAATATTGATCGTGCACCTTCAGCTCTATAAGAAAAAAATAACGAGCCCGTCTAGCTTTGCCAATCTTTTTTCAGTTTGAGAGGTTGTGCCTTTGCCAAGACATCCGAAAAATAAGACGAGGTGATTCCTATGTTTAAAGGGTTTTATACAGTAGCAACAGGTATGATAGCTCAACAAAGAAGAACAGAATTACTATCAAATAACTTAGCAAATGCCAATACACCAGGATTTAAAGCAGATCAGTCTTCAATTCGTTCATTCCCGGATATGTTGATGTCTAGTGTTGGGAAAACAAATGCCCCTGCAAATCAACAATCTATGAATCCGGTTGGTGCGCTAAGTACAGGTGTTTATATGCAAGAAACATTGCCTAACTATGTGCAAGGTCAAATTTATAGCACTAATTTCACAACGGATATGGCATTAATTGATGGCTATTTACCGCAAAATGAAGATGGCGTAACGGGTTCTATTTTCTTCCGCTTAGAGCATCCAGAGGGCGGCGAAGCTTATTCACGTAACGGGAACTTTACGTTAGATGGTCAAGGTTATTTAGTGAATCCACAAGGGCTATACGTGTTATCAGATGCTGGCCAACGTATTCAGTTGCCAAATGATGATTTCCAATTAGATCAAGACGGTGCGATTTACGTGAATAATCAGCAGGTGGCGCGTGTGGGCGTATCGTATGCAGCGAATCCAAATGTATTACAAAAGCAGGATAATGGCTTACTTCGCACGCAGGATGGTGAGGATTTACCAAACGCTTACGGTGCAGCTGGTGTGAATTTTACACTACGTCAAAATTTCCTAGAAGGATCCAATGTAGATTCGTCACGTACGATGACAGATTTAATGACGGCATATCGTGCATTTGAGGCAAACCAAAAAGTCTTACAAGCATATGACCGTAGTATGGAAAAAGCTGTGAATGAGATCGGGAAAGTATAATAAGCGTTAGGGAGGCGTTTTCGAATGCTACGTACAATGATTACCGCAACAAATACAATGGGACAATTGCAAAGTAAGCTCGATACGATAAGTAATAATATTGCTAATAGTAATACACATGGCTATAAAACAAAGGAATCGACTTTTAATGAAATGCTATATCAGCAATTCAACAACGATAAATTAGATCCAGCACAGCGTCAAACGCCTGTTGGTATCCGTTATGGTGTCGGTGCTAAGCTTGGTCAAATTCAAACTAATCATACACAAGGGTCATTACAAAATACAGACCGTGGGCTTGATTTAGCTTTCAATAAACCAAAGCAATTCTTTAATATTTTAATGCCAAATGGTGAAAACGGTACACAAACGGTATATACACGTCAAGGCGATTTCTATGTATCTCCATTAAATAATGGTACAGTGATGGTCGTGAATGCAGATGGTTATCCAGTTGCAGATGCAACTGGACAAGCAATTACACTACCAGGAAATGTAACTGGATTTACTGTACGCGAAGGTGGTACATTAGAAGCAACATATGCGAATGGAGATATTATTCGTACAGATCTAGCAGTAACAGAGTTCCAAAAACCACAAGTGTTGGAGCATATTTCTGGTACATACGTAGGGTTACCGAATAATTTAGCAGAGCTTGGGTACACAGAAGCAGACGTACTGATAGATATGCAGGGAGCAAATCGTCAGCAAATTGGCTTGCAAAGTGGTATGCTTGAAATGTCTAACGTGGATTTATCGAAAGAGATGACAGATCTAATGCAAACACAGCGTTCTTATCAATTTAATGCAAGAGCTGTGACATTAGCAGACCAAATGTTAGGGCTAATCAATGGTATCCGATAGACTGTGCTCATTTTTTCATGCTAAAGTCTCCGTCGGATATCGCAGGCTTTGAATTGTGCTCGCACAATTCAAAATCTGGACGCAGTTATGCAAAGGCGTAATTGATTAAGTATGAAGGAGTACAATTTATGACAAACATTTCACGACGCCGTTCAGTGCCGACACGTACAACTGAAACGCAACCAAAAGGGGAGAGAAGCCGTTCGAACGGAGAGCAACAGGAAGTTCGATGGGTGCAAATACGATTGATTCCGATTTGGTTACGTGTCGTACTTGTTCTCATTTTAGTTGTAGTTGCTGCTGTCGTAGGTGCGATGGTTGGTTATAGCGTGATTGGTGAAGGAAAAGCATTGGATGTCTTAAAAGTAGAAACATGGCAGCATATTTTTGACATAATGAATGGTAAAGAGTAGAAATATTCTTTACCATACTTTTCTTTTCACATAAATACATACTTTTAGGGGGAAAAGGAATGTTAACAGTAGAACAGATTCAAGCAATTTTACCGCATCGTTATCCGTTTTTATTAGTGGATCGTATTCTTGAATTAGAAGAAGGGAAACGAGCAGTTGGTTTAAAAAATGTATCGATAAACGAAGAATTTTTTAATGGACATTTTCCAGGTTATCCTGTTATGCCAGGTGTATTAATCATAGAGGCTCTAGCTCAAGTCGGTGGTGTCGCGTTATTAAATGCAGAACAGTTTAAAGGACGTATCGTATTTTTAACAGGTATTGATAATTGTCGTATTAAACGTCAAGTGGTGCCAGGTGATCAGCTTCGATTAGAAGTGGAATTTGTTAAATTACGTGGTTCTATGGGTAAAGGTCACGGCATTGCGACTGTCGACGGTGAACTTGCGTGTGAAGTAGATATTTTATTTGCGATTGGACCTGAGCAACCGAAACAGGGCTGATTTGCATTTATAGGATAAAGGATTTAAAATGGTAAGGTTAAAGAATTTCGGTATTTATGACTATAGGTAATTTTAGGCTTTAAAATGTAGGAGGATTATATTAGATGTATAAGCAATTGTCTTCAGGGGTTAAAATTAGCATTACACGTTCAATTTCTACATCTTTTGAATCATATTTAGCAAGTATTGGTTGGGATGGCGAACGATTTTCAATGGAAGATTTCATTGCAAGCTGGCAAGCATATTTTCAAGAAAATGCAGCTTGGGTAGAAAAAATTCCAACAGAAATTTTAATGAGTTCCGAATTCCATGAAGAGATGGCGAGAAAAATTGACGAAGTAATTGCAAAAATTTTAAATGAAGAACCGACAGCAAAACAGATCGAAACGATTGAGGCACTACAAAAAGAGCTTGGTACTGATTATAGCTACGCTTGTAAAGCAGAAGCAGCCTATATCGAACAACTTTTAAAAGAAAAACAAAAGTAGTTTTTTAAAGAAAGTCGGATATTTCCCTCTTTTCTCGGGCAATCTATGTAGGATCACAAATACACAGTCATTCATATTTGGCATTTGTATTGTGTGACATAGATTATAAAGGAGAAAGGAGGTTTTTTTATGTGGAAAATTCCACTTTTCACAATGATACTTGCTACTATGTTCTTGGGTGGCTGTAACTGGGGAAATCGAGCAGCTGATGAAACCCCAATGAATGATTTAGGCAATGACGTTCGTAGAGGTGTCGATGATGTAGAGGATGCTGTAACGCCAGGAAATGATCGTGATGTCTATGATCGTGATGTTAACGGTGTCGATAGAAACGGAACTGTTAATGAACATGGTACTGTTAATGAAAACGGTGTCGTTCCAGAAGTAAGAACACCGAATAATAACGTTGATGTCAATGGCAATCGTTCAAATGTGAATGATACTAATGACGTTGTTGATGAAAAAGTAGAAGTGCGATAACGTGTAAGTGCAAATACACGTTAGAGATTAGGGAGTGACTCCATAATACGGGGTCACTCTTTTCTGTTGTTTTTATAAAAATACGATTGGGAGAGGAAATACTTGTGGAATGATTGAGAATATGTTTGAGAAGTAGTGAATACGCTCGGAGAGAATGTGAATACCCGCGCAAGCGGTGAAATACACTCTTAGAGAAGAAAAACCCGTGGAGAAATTGAAACCCCGCGATATCAGTCAAAATGTGCTCAGTGGGAAGAATTCATTTAAAAAAAGGTTTCATATGTTCTAAAAGATTTTCTGGTAAAAGGTATACACGATTTTTATATGTACCCGTACTTGGAAAGTAAAATTTTTTCAGTAGGCGGGTTGCAGCATCGCTAGAATGAACACCGAAAAAAGCGCGTAGTTGTCTTTTTGTAATGGTAAGTCCAATTAATAATTGGTAGTCTTGAAATGCTTGAGCAAAAATCTCAGCATTTTTATAGTTGCAACTAGGACAAAACCAAGTTCCGCGATAATGCACCATTTTATGTTTATATCGACAATTTGGGCAGAGGACACCATGATGGAATCGAGAAGAGGAAATTTTAGAAGGTGCAAGTTGTGGCTGCTGTCGATCTCTCAATGTTTGCACAAAATCGCTTACATGTTCATCTTTTAAACAAGGGTTTGGATATTTTTTGAATAGCAAATTAAGATGCTGTTGGAGTCCGGCCGCATGTAATATAGGAATAGTATTCGGATGTCTGTCAATAATAGCAGATGGATTGGAGAAGATAATCGCACATTCGCAAGGAAGAGAAGGCTTTTGAGGAATAGTATTTAAAAATTGAGCATGCCGTTGGATTTGTGTAATCGGATTAGGGAATCCTTCAATTGCTCCATCGCTTTTGGTACGGATGCATTGATGTGTTGCTTCGTCAAAATCAAGTCGACCTCTAATGTTTTTGATTTGCATAATCAACATAAAATGCTTACAAATAAAGAGGGTATCCACTTGGTGTGAATGATTTGCTGCATTGTAGCGTATTAAATTATGCATGATAAAAGAAGTATATGGGCATATTATTTCCTGCCATTCACGATCTATCCGTTTTTCGCCAGCAAAACCAGCATCGAGCCTTCGGTATTGTTCAGCATCATGGCTAGTTGCAGAATCCCCTTCTACTAACCGCCGCTGTAAAGCCTCCAGCCATAACAATTTTAATGATTTTTTACGTACATCAAAGCTCATGATGAATCCCCCTAATTTTTTACACCAAATTGTACAGTAAATTTTCTACTTGTCCAGAAAAAATAACGACACGTAAATTTAACGTGTCGTTATTTGGATAAATCAATCATTTTTAAGTTTTGGGCGCGTCTTCATATCGTGTGAGAAGCGATTAAGTAATTCTTCTACTGAAATACCTTCAGAAAGTAGCTCAGCTAGTAATTGCTCTGCATATTTCGAACGTTTTATCTTTAAAGTACCTTTTAAGAGAACTGATAAATGATCTCCAATTTCTTGAATAGTATGGACTGCAACTCGAAATGGAGCAGGATCATTTTCAGGGAATGAAATAACGACGCGAACATCGAAGACGGCTTTTTTTTCTAGTAATTCATTAAAAATAGAATGGTATTTTTGAGAGATAAACAGCTCAAGAATCCAAGATTGATGACTGTTTTCTTGGTTAATCACAATGCCATCGACAAGTGGGTAGTTTTGCATACCATCCTCAGTGACAAGGTCAAAGGAAAGCATTTTAAATGTTTTCATTAAGAGTCCTCCTGAGTCGCTCATTCGCTTAAGTATAACATATAAAAAAATCCGAAATTTAATATTTCGTGAAAGTTCTTTGCCTATTACAGTCGTAAGGAATTTGAAGAGCTTAATACCCGAATAATAAAAAATAAAATGCATCAAATATTATTTTTACTTGCGGAAATTGAAGCAAAAATTAAAAATCGGCTTTTGCCATATCTTAAGGTTATCTTGTAGGATGAGATTAATCAAAAACAGAGGGGGTGAACAGTATAAATCAAGTTGGACTAGTTGGTAGATTAACGAAAGATCCTGTGTTACGCGAACTTTCAGGAAATCGTATACAATCACATTTTTCTTTAGCCATTAACCGTAATTTCAAAAACAGCCGAGGTGAAGTTGAAGCTGATTTTATTCTTTGTACAGTATGGGGAAGACTGGCAGAGCATATTGTTAGATATTGCGGGAAGGGATCGTTAATTGGTATAAATGGAAGGATCCAATCTCGATCGTTTGTAAATGAAAAAAGTGCAAAAGTATACATTACGGAAGTAGTCGTAGAAGATGTCCGGTTTTACAAGTTAAAGCCACGTGACAGCGATAATGCAGTATTTCCACCGCAAAAGGAACAAGATCACTTGAAGGACTTTGTACTGCCGCAGGAGGAAGTTAATTTACCAATAGTATAGCTGGCTACGCTATACATACGGAGCAAGTATTATAATTATCTGATCCGCCACTCTCCTATAAACTTGAACCGTATTGACTCTAAGAGAAAGGAATGATGCGCTAAAAAATATCATCATCATTGCTGTTGACCGCACAGCAATGAACATTTCTCACAACTAAATATTATTAATGAAGTAAGTAGGAAGAAGAAACATTGTTCTATGAAATTTGCCAACTAAAAGAGCGCCAAGATCGTTCACATCTTGGCGCATATTTTCTAAGTTCTTACATTAAAATCAAGTGTCATCAAATCACGAAGTTCATGATCATCGAGTTCGGTTAACCACTTACTTGATTGAATCAGTTCTTCTGACAATAAAGATTTCTGTGCTAACATTTTATCGATTTTTTCTTCTATTGTGCCAATTGTTACAAATTTATGGACCTGTACAAATTGGGTTTGCCCGATTCGATAGGCTCTGTCCGTTGCTTGGTTTTCAACAGCAGGATTCCACCAGCGATCGGCATGTAATACGTGATTTGCAGCTGTTAAGTTCAGACCAGTACCACCAGCTTTTAATGACAAGATGAAAATCGGAAACTCACCCGCCTGGAAAGCCTCCACTAATCGGTCACGCTGTGCTTTTGGCATCGCACCCGTTAAAAAAGGTACATCCACATTATATAATTCACTAAAGCAATGTTGTAATAGTTGCCCCATACCGATATATTGGGTGAATATTAAACACTGTTCGCCATTGTCCACAATTTCTGCTGCCATATGCACAATGCGTTCTAATTTTACAGATCGTGTAAGCATAGTTGTAGCATCCTCAAACGGCTCCTTTAAATACAGGGCAGGGTGATTACATAACTGTTTAAGTTTACTTAACATTTTTAACACACGGCCTTTTTTCTGAAGGCCAGTTAATGTCTCTAATTGATCTAATGTTTCTAAAATATATCCCTCATATAAAGATGCTTGTTCTGTTGTTAATGGACAGTATGCATGAGACTCCTGTTTTTCTGGTAAATTAAGCTGCAAATGCGGATCTCGCTTTGTTCGACGCAGTAAAAACGGCTGAATTTTGGCACGTAGTTTTTGTTTATGTTTATCGGATTCATCACGTTCAATTGGCAAGATGAATTCTTCGTTAAAGCGTCCAAAGCTTCCTAAATAGCCCTTATGAATAAAATCAAAAATAGCCCATAACTCAGATAAACGGTTTTCAACAGGTGTGCCTGTTAAAGCAATATGATGAGCACCATGTAATTTACGAATGGCTCGAGATTGCAAAGTTTGCATATTTTTAATGTTCTGTGCTTCATCAAGTACAACCGTTGTCCAGTCGATTTCTTGTAAAAACTCAGTATCTTGTGACACTGTGCCGTACGTTGAAAGGATTACTTGTGGCATTTCTCGCTCGATAATCTGGCTGAAATCCTCACCCTTTGCTCGATTTGCCTGATAATGTGTATAGACTGTTAATGATGGTGCAAAACGAGCTAATTCCTTTTGCCAGTTACCAAGTACAGACGTTGGACAAATGATAATTGTAGGCTCTGTCGCGTTAGATGTCTCATATACGTGCAGTAAATACGAAATGAGCTGTACGGTTTTACCAAGTCCCATATCATCGGCTAAGCAGGCACCAAAGCTTTGTTCTCGCATAAAGACAAGCCACTCAAAGCCTTCTTGCTGATAAGGCCGCAGTTCCGCTTGTAGTGAAGCGGGTGGAGGAACAGCTGGTAAGCCTTTTTTCTCTTGTAGCTGATCCATATAAGATTTGAGTGATTTTTGTAGTTCAAATGCAAATAAGGGATCATCTCGCATGGCGTCATCTGCATCTTCTTCAAGAGGCGGGGACAAATCTTCCGGCATTTCACGGAAAAGTAATTCGCGTACTGTCCAGCTCTCATTCTCAGCTTGCTCCATAAGTGCGCGCATTTCCTGCATCCAGTTGGCGTCAACACGGAACCATTCTGTACCAATACGGATAAATTCACGTTTTTCATCGACCAGCTTTTTAAATTGCTCAGCTGAAATCGATTCACCATTCATTGAAAATTGCCATTTGAATGTCAAAATATCATCGAGTCCAGCAACTTTTTTTGTCGCAACATTTCCAGTACTTACACGTACATGCATTTTAGACTGTTTTAAATCTTTTAGCCAAGCAGGCAGTACGACATCAAAACCAAGTGCTTGAAGTTTTGCTAAATCTTCACGTAAAAACGCTCGCACCTCTAAATCTTCAAGTGTCAGGTAAATAAATTGGTCACTTCGGACATCTTCTATTGAAAGTAGCTCTACAATTTGAGTCTGCTGCTTTTCAATCTCTGAAGCGTCCTCCTGCCATTTTGCAGGTAACACATCTTGTATCGGGTACATACGCTTTCGAACTGCTGGGGTCCAATATGTTTTGGTCGTGGCAGAGCTTAGGACTGTTTCAAGGAGCCAAACATCAGCGTCGGGTTCTGGTTCGCTTAAGCGAAGTGATACTTTCACAGCTCCAGTTTGGCGGTCCTGCTCTAGCGGCCATCCTCCACGAGAGAAAAATGGCAGTAGTTTGGGTAAATCAGATATGAAAAGTCCAGCACTCATAAGCTTTTGTGACACTGCGGCATCAAGCAAAACGTGGTCAATGTCATCAATCTTAAATGTAAGTGATGAAAAATCATCTGCAATAACAGCGTGTTCCCACAGTGATGGTTCTTGCCAATAACGCTGTAAAGTTACAACCCGCTCTAATAAGGTATTACTGTTTTCGTCCATACCAGTCCAATCGATAAAAGGATGTTGGTAGCGAGTCGAAAAGATGTCCAGTAATTCGGCGGTAGATACTTCTACAGATAATTCGGTACGATTAGCGAGCAAGCCATAAACATTCGCTTCGTATTTGAAAAAAAGCGACGAGATGAGTGAACCAGCTTCAAGTGGTACGCCACCCGCTGTAAAGCCCTGCACCGCAAAATAACCATCACGAACTGCTTCGATATGGAGTTTGATTTTCTTCATAAAAGAGGATGGGGCATTGCTTAAAGTCATCATACTAAGTTTCCTTTCTCGATTTCTTCCTGTAAAGCACGTAGACGTTTAAATTCTGCACGAATTGTGTGCATATACGTTTCAAAATAGGTCGTTTTACCAGCACGTTTTGCGGCACTGCGCATACTTTTCCAAATTCGTACGGCTTGTTTATAATTCATACGCGATTTTTGTTCCACCTCGGTCATTGCATAAACGTGATAAAGGGGAAGAACTGTAGCCGGGGCTCCCTGTAAGACATCCTTTAATCCGCACATTTCTAAATAAGAAAGCGAAGATAAGTTTACTTGGTGTAAGGCGGCCCATTCCTCGTAACGTTCTATTTTTATTAGAAAGAACGAAAATGGCTGTAACCCGTGCATACCGAATGCGCTGTAAAGAGAAGCTTCCTCGTCTTCCGTTAACGTGATTTCTTCATAAAGGTTCTGTAAATTCCGCACATATTGCGCTCGCTGTGCAACTGGAACAACCTCTTGTAAAAAGGGAGTTAGCAATGGCAACATGGCACGTAAAATAGTTGTAAGTGAAGCCAGCTCACCCGCTCTTTTTGCAAAAAGAGCAAGTTCAAATAAATCAAACATATTATCGATAGAAATTTTAGTCATATTAGATTGCAATAACTGTTCTTTTTGCAATAATACATAAAACATGAGCTTAACCGCATGAAAAGATACGTCAGAATTGTCCTTTTCTAACGCTAGCATTGCTTCTAATTCCTTTTCGCGGCGGGGCTTTTCATAAAAAATCACAGCCCAAAGTAGCATATAGATTTGTAGACGGTTTGCAAAAAGGTCTTGTCGCTCTACTAAAAACTCTCGAGTGATTAGCTGCAATGTGTCATAGAAAGGGTCCGTTGCAAAGAGACGAGAGCGTGCATTAAACTCACTAAATGTATCTTCTAGCCCATGTATGCATTGTTCTATGAAATATTTCATATAATGTGTATCCAAAGGATGGCCCGGTGTTTCATTTAAATGGCGCCAAATCGTATTGAGTATCGTCAATTCCATAAATAATTTATAGAGTGGTTGCCATTCTCGTTCAAAGGGCATGTGCCGGCGAAGGCGTTCTAATGCATCTGTCCGAATCGCAGATAATCCGTAACCTTCAAGAACGCGCCCCGGCGGAAGTAGGCGTTTCATGACTTCATCAGCCATTGCTTGCCAGCTTTCAGGACTACGTTCATCAGCAAGTGTTTTCAATTGTACTGATTTTTGCGCCCGCCACGTTGCAGACCAATTTTGCACAGAATCGAAATATTGATAAAGTGCAAGCAATGCTCCGACCTTGTGGCGACACCATTTTTCCTGTGGGCAATTACACGTTAATGTTTCACGAGCAAAATCAATTTCTAGTGAAGCTGGTCTTACATCCTGCACGATTGCATATAATATAGAAGTCGTTGGATTGAAGCGTTCAAATGCAACTGATTTATTACGTACTGAAAAAACAGCACGACGCACGAGCTCCTCGTCTTCCGTAGAGGATGGGTGTAGATGTTGCTCAGCCTCCTTCAATTTTGCGAATATAAATTGTTGATGTTCCTTAGCCAATTGTGAAATAGACAAAGCCAAAACCTCTCCTCCAAAAAAAAGACTGTCTCTCCATTATACGTTTAAAATCGGCGCATGATAAGTCGAATGATTAGAAATATGAAAATAGTGGAAAAGCGTGTTAACAAAAAATTTTTTATATGTTAAAATCTGAATAATCAGATAAATAGGAGGGATGAAAAATGATGCACGTTCAATATATGAAACCGTTTTATACAAAAGTAACAGGAGAAAAGCTGCGTCTAGTCTTTGCCTATCAATATTTTTCGATTTTAAAAGATGATGAAATTTTTCACTTCATTCCCATTGAAGGTAAAGAAATGATTATCAATCTGCATACGCAACAAATCGAAAACCTATCTGAGGTATTTGTATTTCAAAAAGGGAACCGATTCATTCGACTACCTCTCTATCAGCTCTTACTGATTACAAATGTTCATGAACACCTTGTACCAATACTTGAAGGCGCAACACCGAAACTACCTGAACCGATACATTCCGCTGTACCGGTCAACGAAATTGATCAGCTGATGGCAGAAATCGAAGAAAAAAACGTTGATTATCTAATTGATCGAGCACTATTAAATCGTGATGAAGCACTGTTCTACGAATTACTACAACAAAGAAACATTCAACTCGGAGGTTTCGAAAATTGAATACACGATATATCTAACAAGCACCCTTTTCCTAATGAGAGAAAAAGGGTGTTTTTATCTAAATTTAAATTTGGGGGTTATCCTAGGCTACGGGTATGAGTGCTGAAATCTAGAAAGTGATTGTTAAAAAATTGGTGTCCGCTGATAAAACAGTCTGCAATAGTTCGTATTAGAACCGATATAAACCAAAATATGTAATATAAAGGATGTGGGGAGATGCTTGGGAAATGGTCGGCAACAGGGATGACTATATTAAATAATATGAATCGGCATTATAATGCGATGAATAAAGCACTTTTACGAATATCGACGGGTTATCGCATTAATAGTGCAGCAGATGATCCAGCGGGTCTAGCAATTTCTGAAAAAATGCGGTCGCAGATTCGTGGGTTGAATATGGCTGCGAAAAACATTCAAGATGGTATTTCATTGGTTCAAACGGCAGAAGGTGCTCTCAATGAAACGCACGCCATAATACAAAGAATGCGCGAATTGTCGATTCAAGCGGCTAATGATACGTTGACAGATAGTGACCGTGAACTTCTAAATCTAGAGTTCCAAGAGCTAAAAAAAGAAATCCAGCGTATATCAAAAGATACGGAGTTTAACAAAAAAACATTGTTGAATGGAGATTATTCAACAGATGGACTTAAGATTCAAGCGGGGGCAAATGCAGGGCAGACGATTGAGTTGTTCATTAATGGTATGGGTGCGGGAGCGCTTGGTCTTGATGATACAGTGTCGATTGCTACACGTGAGGATGCAGACAAAGCTATTTCTACGATGGACAATGCTTTGAAGTTGGTGTCGAGTGAACGTTCGCGGCTTGGTGCTTACCACAATCGTTTAGAGCACGCATACAATGCAACCGTGAACGCTGCGGAAAATTTAGCGGAAGCTGAATCCCGTATCCGTGATGCAGATATCGCGAAAGAAATGATGAACATGGTGAAGGCACAAATTTTATTGCAGGCAAGTCAATATGCAATGGCGATGCATATGAATCAAGCGCATTCGGTTTTAATGTTGTTGGATAGTGGGAGGAAATAATTCAATTTATAAAAATTCCTAAATTTGATATACAACTTAATTAATAATTAAGTGAAAAAATCAGCGGTTATAAGCGAAGTGACACTTATCTATAATTAAGTTGTTTATCGATTTGGAAAATCTCGCTGTTAACACTTTTGAAATAGCTACTCTATGGGAAAAGTTATAGAAAAAATGAACAAACTTTTAATTTAGAACACCCTATTTTATCTAACATTAAATCTTGTTAAGGAGTGATGTTATTGATTGTCAAGCCATTCACGTCATCACCATTCATACTAGGGTTTCGAGCACTAATTATGCGTTTGCCCCCGACACATCCGCAGTTTGAAAGGCTTCAACAAGAATTGAAAATAAAAGAAGCGGGTGATTTCGGCGAGCATTATATCATGCGAATTCTAGAAAGTTTTTCATCACTACAAGACTTCCACGCACTCCACAATGTGATACTTCCCACTACACTTCCTATGCAAATCGACATTCTCGTTGTTACACCAAACGGGATTATTCTATTAGAAATCAAAAATATTCGAGGTCAAGTTCGTTTCAAAAATAATCCTCGTCAACTAATTCGTACAACAGAAAAAGGGGATACCACTGTGTTTACTCATCCAGAGGTGCAACTTGAGCAGTATATGCAAGCGATGCATCAATTTTTTGAGACGCATCATATTTCAATGCCGATCTATGGTGCTATAGTTTTTCCATTTAATAATGCGACTATTTATCATGAGGGAGATGGCTTGCCGATATTAATGGGAAAAGAGTTGCCGCTGTATTTTCATAAGCTTTCCGGGGGAAAATACAAGCAATCGGTAAATGAAATCACGCGCATAATCTTGAAACATATACGAGATCGAAAGCCATTTCCACTATGTGACTACTATAACATCGAACAGAGGGACCTGCATAAAGGAATTCTTTGCGAAAATTGTGGTCAGTTCGGTATGCAAAAGCTAAAAAAGGGTTGGTATTGTAAGAAGTGTCAGCATGTAAATCCACATGCACATGTGGGAGCATTACGTGATTACTATATGCTAGTTGGTGGCACGATAACGAATCGGGATTGTCGTTATTTTTTGAATATTGATAGTCCTGATGTGGCAAAGCGTATTTTGCAAAAATCTTGTGCGAAACGAAGTGGTTCTGGTAAGTATAGGAAGTACCATTTATCCAGCTTATATAGACATCGCTGAAAGAAGTGTGAAAATAGCCGATAGACTTCGGATCACCGCCGATAGAACTTCAAACATAGCCGATAGACCATTACAAACCGCCGATAAAATCTCAAAAATAGCTGATAACCCCAACGAAACGACAAATTTATTCACAGTTTCGGCTGAAAGATGTATACTATAATGCAGAACAAATGCGATTGCATTCGAAATACACACATAAAATATCAACTCGTTTTTGAAACGAAAGGAAGTTTAGATGATGACAAAATCAATTTGTGTTATTGGGCTTGGCTATATTGGTTTACCAACAGCAGTAATGTTCGCCAATTACGGCATAAAAGTACACGGCGTGGATGTAAATCCGGCAGCGGTGAGAAGTATTCAAGAGAAAAAGCTTCATATTGAAGAGACGGACTTGCAAGAGCGTTTAAATAAAGCAGTTGATGATGGATTACTAACAGCATCAACGACACCACAAGAAGCAGATGTGTTCATCGTTGCTGTACCATCACCGATCAATTCAGATAATACAGCGAACTTAGAATATGTGCGTCAAGCGACGGCGTCAATTGTACCTTACTTAAGAAAGGGCAATTTAGTTATTCTTGAGTCGACAGTACCACCAAAAACGGTAGAGCACGTAATGTTACCGGAATTGGTGAAAGCGAATCTTGAGTTTGGACATGATCTATTTGTATCGCATTCACCTGAACGTGTAATTCCAGGTCGTGTTTTTGAAGAATTGGTAAACAATGATCGTATCGTTGGTGGTATTGATACAAAATCATCAGAACTAACAAAAGAACTTTATGAAACTTTTGTAAAAGGCACAATTCACATTACAGATGCTACGACAGCAGAGTTAGTGAAAGTAATGGAGAATACGTACCGTGATGTGAATATTGCATTTGCCAATGAGTTAGCGAAAATGGCTGATAAGTTGGACGTTAACATTTGGGAAGCCATTAAATTTGCAAACTATCACCCACGCGTAAATGTGCACTTCCCAGGCCCAGGTGTAGGTGGCCACTGTATCGCGGTTGACCCTTGGTTCCTAGTTGAACTTGGTGGCGAGCAAGCACAAATTATTCATATGTCTCGTAATACGAATGACAGTATGCCAAGTTATACAGCACAAAAAACACAAGCAATCCTAAATCAAAACAAAATTGCTGGTGGAAAGGTAGCTGTTCTTGGACTTGCCTTTAAAGGTAATGTTGACGATATGCGCGAAAGTCCATCGACAATTGTTATTTCGGAATTACAAAATTTGGGCTTAGATGTTGTATCATATGACCCTCACATTAAAGAAAATAAACATGACACACAAACACAAAGTCTAGAAGAAGCAACAAAAGATGCGGATATCATTGTTGTATTAACAGATCACAATGAATTCAAAACGTTACAAGCAGAAACTATCTCTGCAAAATCAAAAATCGTGTTTGATACGAAAAACTGTCTAAACCGTGAAAACTGGGAGCAAGCTGGCTTCGAGTTCCATTTACTAGGGGATGCGAAAAACTGATGAAAGAAACAGTACTTGGCATCAACGTTAACACGGAAGGCTATGATGAATTAATGGATATGGCATTTCAGCGTATTGAAAAGAAAGAAAAAGCGCTCGTTGTTGCCATTAATCCAGAAAAAATCATTAAAGCGAAAGAAGACCCAGCACTAAAAAAGCTTTTAAATGAAGCGGAATTTCAAATTCCAGATGGCATCGGCGTCATCCTCGCTTCAAAAATTCAAAAAGGGCAAATTCGTGAACGCGTGACGGGCGTCGATATGATGATGAAACTTTGTGAAGAAGCGGCTAAACGAGGTAAGCCAATTTTCCTTTATGGAGGGAAACCAGGTGTAGCAGATGCAGCGAAGGTGAAGCTTGAATCATTATTTCCTTCTATTAAAATAGTCGGCACACAGGACGGCTATGAAAAGGACGAGCAAGTTGTGATAGATCGCATTAACGAAGCGAAGCCAGATTTACTTTTCGTTGCAATGGGGAGCCCAAAACAAGAGAACTGGATAAACGCGAATCGTAACCAGTTGCACCCAACAATCTACCAAGGGGTTGGTGGATCATTCGATGTTCTCGCGGGCACAGTAAAGCGGGCACCGGAAATTTTCCAAAAGTTTGGACTCGAATGGTTTTATCGATTGTTGAAAGAACCCAAGCGTATCAAGCGTCAAATGGCTCTACCATTATTTTTATTTGAGGTAGCACGAAAAAAAAGACAGTAAAGTTGAAAAATTGTATTGTCGTTTGAATTGGAAAATGTTAGACTATACGTGTATAGGAATTTCCTCTATGAAATAATAGAATTCCCTGCAAGGAAAAACGGTTGGTAGCCCAAGCGAAAAAAGCTCAAGCATATTATATGCTTGAGCTTTTTTCGTGTACAATGAAACTAATTATTTGTATGAAATTGTTGGAAACTAAAATTTGTTAAAGAAAATGCGTAAATATACTTGAAAAAAGTCTGTAGATGACCGACAATAGGAAAAGAGAGTCGATATCCTTTATTTTCCGGAAATTTTTATGGAAGTTTCCTAAAATGTGATTGACAACTTTTGGCGATACAACTATACTTTTATGTGTAGTTGTTTATTTACTGCATTACCATGTAGTGTAAACATAATTTTTGAACTTAAGAGGAGGAAATTTTTCTATGGCTAACCAACCAAAGAAATACAAAAAATTCGTAGCAACGGCTGCAACAGCTACTTTAGTAGCATCTGCAATCGTACCAGTTGCTTCTGCAGCTGAATTCAAGGACGTGGCAGGCAATACCCACGCAGAAGCAATCAACGCACTAGCTGATCAAGGTATCATCAATGGATACTCTGACGGCACATTCAAACCAAACCAAACAATTAACCGTGGACAAGTGGTTAAATTATTAGGACGTTGGTTAGAAGCACAAGGTCAAGAAATTCCAGCTGACTGGAAAACTGAACAACGTTTCAACGATTTACCTGTAACTGCTGAAGCAGAACTAGTAAAATATGCTGCACTTGCTAAAGATGCAGGCGTATTTAATGGTTCAAACGGCAACTTAAACTACACACAAACTATGCAACGTCAACAAATGGCAGTTGTTTTAGTACGTGCTATTAACGAAATCGCTGGTGTAGATTTAATCGCTGCTTATAAAGATGCAGATTTCAAAAGTTCAATCTCTGATTTAGATAAAGCTTACTCAGCAGAACAACGTGAAGCAATCGTTGCATTAGAATACGCTGAAATTACTCAAGTAACTAGCTTTAACCCAGCTAACAGCGTAACTCGTGGTCAATTCGCTTCATTCTTATACCGTACGATGGAAATGGATATTGAAGTTGCAGTAGATGCTTCAGTTAAAGCAATCAACAACACAACTGTTGAAGTAACATTCGACGAAGAAGTTGAAGATGTTAAATCTCTTGACTTCGCAATCGAAGGCTTAGAAATTTCTAACGCTGCTGTTAAACAAACAAACAAAAAAGTTGTTGTTTTAACAACATCTGCTCAAACGGCTGACACAGAATACACAGTAACTTTAGATGGCGAAAAAATCGGTTCATTCAAAGGTCTTGCTGCGGTAATTCCAACAGCTATTAAAGTAGAAACTCAATCTTACCAAGCTAAAGTTGGTACTCAAGTATCTATTAAAGCTAACATCGGTCAAGCTGCTGCTGGCGTTCCAGTAACATTCAACGTACAAGCTACAGGTAACAGCTTAAACGAAAACAAAAAAGTAGAAGTTACTACTGATGCTAACGGCGATGCAGTATACACTTACACTCAATACGGCGTAGCTGGTATTGACAACGTAACTGTATACCCAACTGGTGCTCCAAGTTTACTAGGTTATGCAAAAGTATACTGGGGTAAAGAGCAAATCTTAACTGTTGATTCTGACAATAAAGTAGTTGATAACGGTTCTAACCGTACTTACAAAGTTAAGTATTTAGATCCAACAACTGGCCTTCCAGTACAAAACCAAAAACTTAACGTAACATTTAAAGAAAACTTAAATGATATCGATGCTTCTAAAACGAACGATACAACTGCAAGTATCCGTAAAGATGCTGGTAACTATGTAACTCCTTACCAAGATAATGCAAGTGTTACTGGTACGAATCGTGAGGAATCATTCCAAATCGTAACAAACTCTGTAGGTGAAGCTACTTTCGTAGTAACAGGTAAAAACACAACAGCTACTCCAGTAATTTATGCTGATGCTAATGCAAACAACCGCTTTGAAGCGACAGAATTACAAGTAACTGCTGGTAACGTGAAATTCCAAGGTGTTCAAACTCCTTACCAAATCACGTTTGTTGATCCAACAGCAGATCGCGTAGCTGCATTAAGTGATGAATACGGTCAACATAACCCAGTTGAATACAAATTAAAAGTTGTAACTGATCAAAAAGATAAAGATGGAAATCCACTTCCATACATTGGTGCAACAATTAAAGTAGCTATCCAACAAAACCAAGATAATACTTTAACAAACAACTCACCTGCTTTAATTTCTTCAACTGAAAATGGTTCTTACACAAGCACAGGTGTAGTATCTGTTATTACTGACTCTAAAGGAGAAGCAAAAGTTTACTTAAAATCAAATGTAGACAATTCAAAAGCAACTCCAGTAGCATGGATTGATTTAAATGCTGCAGGTCAAGTTGGCTATGTTGGTAACGATAGACTAGAAGATGGCGAACCATTTGGTGTAGCTCCATCTGTTACATTCTTAAAATCAGTTGTAGTAGGTCCAAAAGATGGATTAAATGCTCCAACTAAAGGTGCATTCGTTGATGGCGATGAAATGAAATGGTCGGCTTCTTTACTTAACCAAAGTGGTAAAGTATCAGAAACTGCTGGCATTAAAAATGCAACATTTACAATTAGAAATACATCAAATGCAATTCAAACAATTAACCCACGTTTAGTAGATGGTGCTGGTAATAACTATACTGGTTTAACAGTTACTTATAGTGGTTCTACTCAAACTCAAGCATTTACTAACGGTACTGCTATTACATTAGAGCCAGGTACTACTGTAACAATTCACGGTATTGCAAGTGGTTTTGTACCAACATACAATACTGTTACTGAATATTCATCTACAAATGATGCGGTATTAAATATTGTAGCACCAAATAAAGACGGTAAGTTATCTGTATCTAGCAGCGTAACAACTGTACGTAAAAATACTACTCAATCAGACTACCGTAACAACAACAACACGTACTCTTACGATGCAAAAGAAGCTGAATATCTTAAATCTACTGATGTAACACCTTTAACAACTGCTGCAACTGCAACAGTAACTGGTGAAGTAATTGGTTTCGAAGTTGAAGATAACAAATTTGGTGGCACTAACTATGGCCGTGTAGTAATTAAAGAGCGTTTCACTGGTGATGTTAAGCATTATTACTATAACAATGCTACAAGTTTCAGTGTTGCCTTAAACGCTGATTTCACAGGCACGGATAACGTTGCTAGTGCAAATAATGCTACTTTATTTGAAAACTTATTATCAATTGGGGATCAAATTCAAGTAAACAATTCTACAAATACATTTAACGGTGTGACACCTGATGTTCGTCTATTCAACAAAGACAACAGTACATCAACTACTCAAGCAAAAGGTAATGGTGTAATTTCTTCTAATTCATATGTTGGAGTTGGACAGCATGGTCAAGCAGCAAGCGATGCTTTAGCTGCTAAGTATGTGAGCGCAGATGTACAAAAAACAAACTTCTCGAATGCTAAGTTCGATTTAATTGTTGATACAACTACAACTACTGCTAGCACAGTTACAATTGACCTTGTTGGTACTGATACTGCAGAACAAATTGCTGCTAAAATCAATACTAAACTTCAAGGAGTTACAAATGCAGCAACTGCAACTGTAGTTGGTGGACGCGTAGTTATTACAGCAGTAAAAGATGGGTTAACTTCTATCGAAATTGCTAACTCAACGGTTCCAACATTATTTAACGATAAGAAGGAATTACCAGTTTCACAAACACCTGAAGCGTTCGGTAGATATGTTTATAGTTTCCTAGGTGCTGTAGATATTAAACCGGGTCAAACAGTAACTGTTAATAACCTAACGTATACAGCAGGCACTGCAACAACTGGTAACTATACGTTCAACGCAACTGGAAGCTTAGCACAAGATTTACAAGCGTTAGCGACAGTAGTTACACTTACTGATTCTACAATTGATGCTATTTCAGATGCTGCATTAACAACAATTACTTTAACTGAAGAAGCTGGTAAAGCAGGCAAAGCTTCATTCGGTCCGATTGTAATTAAATAATTATTGTTTTTTCAAAACACTAGTTATATAAGAAAAGACTTTATAGAGTACACTCTCTATAAAGTCTTTCTTTTTGTTATTGTAGATTTTGAAAAAAACAGTGACAAATGAATTGATAAAGAAGAAAGTGTATTGAATAGTACTCGTGAGGTGTTGTTCCTCACGAGTATTTTATATACAGTTAAAAATGTATGTAACGAGTTATTTGTTTTATAAGTTATGCAACATGCATCTTATTGTTTATAGTATAATGGCTATATGTGAAAAAAATGGTATAAACTAAGGAAGGTTGGAATAAATGAAATTTACTGATCCTATTAGAAAATATATCTTATCTGGTATGGTTGCGTTTATCGTTATTGGTTTAATCGTTGCAAACGTAATGGCAAGCAAGCAGGACGAGAGATTTGCTGCTAATGAAGCGTTATATAACCATGCAATCCAGCTCCAAAGTAGCGGGAATATAGAAGAAGCATATGAATCTATCTCACAAGTATTGAAAAACAAACCCGATTCTGAAGTTGCAAATTATA
The DNA here is from genome assembly GCF_044762775.1 of Lysinibacillus sp. NPDC096418. Classification (NCBI taxonomy): domain Bacteria; kingdom Bacillati; phylum Bacillota; class Bacilli; order Caryophanales; family Bacillaceae; genus Lysinibacillus; species Lysinibacillus sp. NPDC096418. Next base: position 44,385 of record NZ_JBIWEY010000014.1, on the reverse strand, counting down.
TGGCGGGTATTATTGCAGCTCAAAAAGGTAACATGCCACAAGCAACAATCTATATGCAAAAAACTTTAGATATTAACCCTCATAAGGTTGAGGATCCGATGTTTATGATTCAGCTGGGTGAGATTTTTGTAGCTGCTGAAAAATATGAGGAAGCAAAAATCGTGCTACTGCGTTGTCAAGAATGGGGATGGGCGCCTGAGGAACTTCCAGATTACCAAGCGCAAGTTTCATCACTTCTAGCACAAATCGAAAATTCGCAATAAAAGGAAGGTACATATAAATGAGTAAGTTTTACGAAAAAGTAGATTATCGTGATACAGAAGAAGATTTACGCTCTCGAAAATCAGTGGACAAATGGATTTTCGGTCTATTATTAATCGTCATTGGCTTCGTACCGTTAATTGTTATGGCAAGTGTAGAACAAGTGCAAACACCACTAATTACAAATATCAGCGCCTTAATAGGTGGAACAAAGGGGGATCTTTTCACACACTATAAGGCACTTGTGGTCTTAGTTATTACATTCATTGCTACTTTACTATTTTTATCGAAAATTTTGTTTATGAATGGTGAAATTCGTAAAACAAAATTGAATTATGCAGTTGGAGTATTTGCCATAGCTATTGTTTTATCTACAATTTTCTCCCCTAATATTTCAATTGCATTGAGTGGCATGTATAACCAATCAGAAGGTGCAATTAGTTGGCTATGTTATTTAGCATTATTTTTCATTGCAATGAATATCGACTATCCGAAAAAAGCGTTGAATTACATTTTATATTCTCTTTATCCTTTTGTGATCATTAACCTATTTGTTATTACAATGAACTTCTACGGGGACGATTTGTTACAAAAAGCAGCTGTGAAGAAGTTGATAATGTTATTTTTACCCGAGGGTTCAAACATTGCAGAAGGTTCTTTTTTAGTTGGTACGTTAAACCAATGGAACTACATGGGTGGAATGTTTGGTATTATGACAGTGCTATTCTTAACAGCAGCTATTTTAGAGAAGAATTTAGGGCGTGCAATAGTTCATCTTTGTGTGTCAGTGATGGCAGCTGCAGTTATGATGATGTCGATTTCAACAAGTGGTTTCTTAACAGTTTTTGTTATGATGTTTGTGATTTTGTTTGTAGCAATTAAATCTGAAAAAAAGGTACAAAGTTTCGCATTGATTGCAGCATTTGTGACTATTAGTGTACCAGTGTTTCATGAGCTAGCTTCTCAAAACCCACGAGTTTGGCATGAATCTATTGGTGTTATTGTAAAAACGAATCCATATATTGAAACAGCACCTGAAACGAGTAGTCTGAAGCCAGATACTCAATTTGAGTGGATGACAAAGGCGTACGCAGCTGAAAGGTTTGAATTACCAGTGTTGCCAGAAGTGGCAATGGCATCTGGTTCAGGACGTACCTATATCTGGAGTAAAACACTGGATTTAGTTAAAGAACGCCCTCTCTTGGGCTATGGATTAGATACATTTATGTACAACTTTCCACATTATAATATTGATGCTCGTGCTGGGCTACAATCAGAAAATAATATTACTGATAAACCACATAGCCTGTATTTTGGCTGGTTGTATGGTACAGGTATTATAGGTTTTATAAGTGTACTCATGGTACTAATACTTACATTACTTCTGCCATTAAAGCTAGCTCTAAAAAAGAATATAGCGGTTATTTGGATACTTGGTATTGCTTGGGGTGGATATTTAATACAAGGACTATTTAATGATAGCATCCCTGGTACGGCTGCTCCAATGTGGGTAATAGCCGGAATACTATTAGCGATGACTTTAAAGAATAAGGAGCAAATTGATGGAAGAGACAGTTGAATTACGAGAGATAATTGCTATTGTTTTGAAAGGAAAGGCTATTATCGCAGTATGTACGATTATATGTATGGTAATGGCGGGCATAATAAGTTGGTTTATATTAGATGAGAAATATGAGTCAAAAGGGATTGTTCAAGTGGCTAGCGGTGTGCAGGATACTGGTATTATGGCTAACTATATAGCAGCTGAATTCACCCCTAATATTTATGCACAACGTATACAGAATAAGCCAATTATGAAACAAGCATTACTTGAATCTGGAATAAAAATGAAATACGACGAAAAAAATCTAACTGCAACTATTGTTGCTGACCCTATTGGTAATTTAGTTGAATTGAAATATACAGCAAAATCGGCAGAGGAAGCACAGCAACATTTACAGGTATTGATGGAAGCAACAAAGCAAAAAATGAATGAATCTGTCCAAATGACGTTAAAAGATTTAGAAACAACTTATAGGTCCGAATCAACATCCTTATCCAAGGAAATGGAGACAATTATCGAGAAATATAACAAAATAATTCGAGATAATAATTTACCTGAAATTTTAATTTTACAAACAGTATTAAATTCTGAAATTGTACTAAATATTTCAGACGAACAAACCACAGCATTATCTAATATAAATGGTAATTTACAAAATCAACTTCTACAAATGCAAGCTCAAATTCAAACGAAATCTGAGGAGTATCGTAAAACGTTAGCTTACTATCAATCTGTAAAAACGGGACTAGATAGCTTCAAACCTGATCCATTTATTCGTGTTATTGCTGAACCAACTCTAGCAGAAGGGCCATCATCACCAAATGAAGTTTTAAATTTAGCGATTGGTTTAGTGCTTGGTGTAATGCTAGGATTAAGTATAGTATTCTTCCGTCATTATTGGAGAAGTAGTGTAACAGTGAAATAGAAATAAGAGAGGTTCGTTTCATATGAGTTATCAAATACGTTATATGTTATTTTTTATAATAGATTCATGTATTGTTCTTTCAGCAATCTTTATTAGCTACTGGTTATTACACCCTTCTCTTAATATATATTCAGATAAGATGATTGTCTTAAGTGCTGTAACACTACTAATTAGCCATCATATTGCAGCTTATTTTTTTCACTTATATGATCGTGTATGGAGTGTTGCAACTGCTCGCGAATTATTGACTATTGGATATGCAGTTACGATTTCTGTTTTAGCAGCAAGTTGTATGCAATTTATCGTCAAAAACGACATTTATTTTAGAGTGATGGCGATTACTTGGATGTTACATATCATTATGATTGGTGGCTCTCGTTTTTTGCTCCGTATAGTTAATGATAAAGAATCATTTCAAAATATTGATTATCTAAAACGTATACTTATTGTAGGTGCTGGACAGGGAGGAACAATGCTTGTAAGAAACTTAAAACATGCACCTAATTCTGATTCAATCCCTGTAGCATTTGTGGATGATGATCCTTATAAACAACAATTAAAAGTGATGGACGTTACAGTAAAAGGGACAACAAAAGATATACCTAAAATTGTCAAGGACGAACAAATTGATGAAATTATTATTGCTATTCCGTCGCTTGGGAAGTTTGGAATTCAGAGTATCTATGATCGGTGTGTAGAAACGAATGTCAAGGTGAAAACTATGCCGAAAATTGAAGATGTTATGACGGGTAAAGTGTCTGTAAATGATATGAAGGAAGTTAATATTGAAGATTTACTTGGACGAGACGAGGTAAAGCTTGATATGATTGCTATTTCAAAAAAAATTACAGATAAAACAATATTGGTTACAGGCGCAGGAGGATCCATTGGATCGGAAATTTGCCGTCAAATATTAGGTTTTCAGCCAAAAAAATTAGTACTTCTTGGGCATGGTGAAAATTCAATCTATAATATCCACATGGAGTTAGTTCAGAAAATATCTGATTACACAGAGTTAGTACCTATAATTGCAGATGTCCAAGACAGAGAAAGAATTTTTGAAGTTGTTAGAGAGCATACACCTGACGTAATATATCATGCGGCAGCTCATAAACATGTTCCAATGATGGAGTTTAATCCTCGCGAATCAGTTAAAAATAATGTTTTTGGAACTAAAAATATTGCAGATGCTGCACATGAGTTTAAGGTAGCAAATTTCGTGCTAGTATCTACAGATAAAGCGGTAAATCCTCCAAATGTTATGGGGTCTACGAAACGTATTGCAGAAATGATTATTCAGAATTTAGCACAATCAAGTACCACAAAATTTGCTGCAGTGCGCTTTGGAAATGTATTAGGTTCTAGAGGCTCAGTTATACCACTATTTAAGAATCAAATTGCAGCAGGGGGCCCTGTGACAGTAACACATCCAGATATGACGAGGTATTTTATGACAATACCAGAAGCTTCGAGATTAGTGTTGCAAGCTGGTGCATTGGCTAGTGGAGGCGAAGTATTTGTTTTAGATATGGGGGAACCAGTAAAAATTGTGGATCTAGCGCGAAATCTCATCCGACTTTCAGGATTTGCTGATGAAGAAATTCAAATTGAATTTACGGGTATTCGTCCAGGTGAAAAAATGTATGAAGAGTTGTTAAATGAGAAAGAAATTCAGGAAGAACATGTATTCCCAAAAATTCATGTGGGCCGTGCTACACCATTAGAACAAACAGAATTGTTTGAACTTCTTAAGAGTCTTCCTACCTTGGATATAGATGAATTGAGACATACCGTGATTGCTGTGGCGAATGGAAAGAAAATAAGCCATGTATAATCAAGGTTACTAGTAATTTTTTCTGGTAATAAAACCAAAATGCGTAAAATGTGTTGCATTACTAGTAATGCAACACATTAGTATAAAAATAACTTAGAAGATAAAAAGCGACGATAACACAAACGACGCTAGAGTTATTTAAAAAGTAAGGGAGAATTAATTTCAGTGGAAGATAAAAAAGGGGTAGCTAATAATATTTTTAAAGCATCAATAATTGTATTTATCTTAACTCTTGGAAGTAGAATTCTAGGTTTCGTAAGAGAGTGGATTATAGCTACTTTATATGGGACAGAAGAAAATGCGGATGCCTTCCATCTAGCTTTTTCTATTCCAGAGATACTGGATAGGTTTTTAATTACTGGAGCGCTAAGTTCTATATTGATTTCGTATTTCATCAAGTTGAAAGATGAACAAGATAAATTAGCGATAATTGAATTTTATACAGCAATAAAGAGAGTACTAGTAGTATTTTCATTGTTTTTATCAGTTTTAGTAGCAGTATTTTCAAAAGAGTTATTATTATTGCTATCTCCGAATTTAAATGAAAATATATTAGAATTAGCTATCCCCTTATTAAGAATAATGATATTTGCAAACGTATTTCTTAGCCTTACACTGCTTATCAAGAGTTATTTAGACAGTAATAAAAAATTTATTGTTTCAGCTTTTGCACCAATTATACAAAATTTGTTTTTTATCACGTTAGTTTTATTAACTGTAAATAAATTTAATATAAACTCATTAGCAATAGTATACTTAATTTCTGTAATTTTGCAATATTTGTATTTGGTTAAATTTAGTGGTGTATATAAAGAATTCAGCCACAAGGATATGAAAATAAGATTTAATAAAGATACTATAGATCTTTTTAAGATGGCCTTACCAGTAATATTTACAATGTTTCTAACAGAAATTAATGTGTTTATTGATAAAATAGTTGCAAGTAATTACTCTGTCGGTAGTGTGGCAGCACTAAGCTATGCGAATAAACTAATTCATTTACCAATTGGAATACTGGGTGGCAGTTTGTTAACAGTTTTCATGCCATATATAGCTAGTTCTATTAATACAAAAACATACGATAGTGCGGGACAATATCAAGCAAAATTATTTAGAGTAATAATAATTGTTACAACAGCAATGATTAGTTTTTATTGGATTTTCAGTTCAGAAATAATCACTTATATTTTCGGATATGGTAATTTTGAAGAACGGGCAATTAATCAAACTGCTTATTATTTAAAAGGGTACGCAATCACGATTCTACTATATCTTTTAATTTTAGCATTAATTCGTACCTATCATCTTCATTTAGATGTAGTTACACCAATGAAGATTGGAGTAGTTACGTTAATAATTAAATTTGCTTCAACTTATTTTTTAGTGGAAAATTTCGGTGTTACTGGTGCGATATACTCTACGGTGTTTTCAATGATCTGTGGAACGGCGCTGCTTGTATTTTTCATTTTTGATAAAATTTATTTTAAAATAGGAAAACGCACTATTTTATTTACTACTCAGTTAATTTTTGTCAATGGTATTTTTACTGCTATATTATTATATATGAAGAGTACGTTTTTGATTAATAGTAGTATCTATACTTTTATTTTTATAGTAATCCTGGTACCTATTATTTATTCAGTACTTCTATTGCTAGCTAAAGTAGATGAAATGAGAGATTTAATTAATATTATTAAAAGGAGAATTTTAAAATAACATGAAACTAATGTTTATAACTAATAATCCGGAAGTTTCTCAAATAGCCCAGGACGCAGGGGTGGATATTATTTTTGTTGATTTAGAACATCTAGGGAAATTGGAAAGACAAGGTCACTTAAATACCTTCATATCGAGTCATACTATAGATGACGTAGGTATAATTAAAAAAAGCCTAAATCAAGCTGAATTATTAGTACGTGTTAACCCAATTAATAAAAATTCGGAGAAGGAAATTGAAAAAGTTTTAGAAAATACACCTGACTATATTATGTTGCCGATGTTTCGAACAAAAGAGGAAGTTGAAACTTTTATTAGAATTGTTAATAAGCGTTCAAAAATAGTCCTACTTTTGGAAACAGCAGCAGCATTGGTCAGAATTGATGACATTTTAATGCTTGATGGAATTGATGTAATTTATGTTGGGTTAAATGATTTACATTTAGAACTGGGCTTAGATTTTATGTTTGAGATTTTATCAGAGGGAATTATTGACTGTATAGCTCACAAAGCTCAAGCGAAAGGTATAGATTTTGGCTTTGGTGGAATTGCAAAATTAAATCAAGGCGATGTACCAGCAGAATTAATTATTAAAGAGCATGAAAGATTAAAGTCCGAAATGGTAATTCTGTCTCGTTCCTTTATTGCAAATCGTGAAACTATTGATAATACTGAGTTGAAGAATGTTAGTGAAGAAGTAAAAAAATTAAGAAACGTCTATTTAGATGCAGCTGATCGTACAGAGTCTAACCAAAAAAGCGACTATTCTTTAATAGTTTCTAAAATTAGACAAAAAGCTAAGGAGTTAAGAAATAGAAATGTATAAAGAATATTTAAAACGTGTCATAGATTGTATATGTTCTTGCTTTTTATTTATATTGATTTCTCCACTTTTTTTAATTATTGCGGTTGCTATTAAGTGTACTTCAAAAGGCAGTGTTTTTTATAAACAAAAGAGAGTAGGAAAAGAAGGCGAGACTTTTGGCTGTTTGAAATTTAGAACTATGATTCAAGATGCAGACAAAGTTGGTGCCTGGTATACAAGCAAGAATGATAATCGAATTACTAAAATAGGTGGAATCTTACGTAAGACAAGTTTGGATGAATTACCACAAATAATAAACATTATTAAAGGTGATATGAGTTTTGTAGGGCCAAGACCTAATGTTATTCAACAATTAGAGGACTATACCATTGATCAGATAAATCAAAGAAATTCTTTGAAACCAGGATTAACAGGTTTAGCTCAAGTGAAAGGCAGAAGCCAACTTAGTTTTGAAAAGCGATTAGAGTATGATTTAGATTATGTAAAGAATTGTTCCTTTATATTGGATATTACCATTTTAGTCAACACAGTATTGATTTTATTAAAAAAGAAAAATGCTTGGTGATTTATTAAGTATATTTAAATCACGCAAAAGCTGAGGCGTATAGCAATTTGAAGAGGGGGAATTAATTTAAATGTGTGGTATAGCAGGTGTATGTAATTGTTTTAATGGTGTAGAGGGATTTTCTGATTTAAATAAAATGTTAGATGCTATTCACCATAGGGGGCCGAATGAAGAGGGAGTTTTCAACTCTAAATTCGTAAAATTCGGTATGAAAAGGCTAAGCATTATCGATATCAGTAACGGCAGCCAACCTATGTACAGTGAAAACGGAAGATACTCCATGGTGTATAATGGGGAAATTTACAACTATATAGAATTAAAAGAGGAAATTGAAAAAGAAGGGTATAAATTTAAAACAAATTCCGATACTGAGGTAGTTTTAAAATCCTTTGAATTGTATGGAGTGGATGCTTTCTCGAAGTTTAATGGTATGTTTGCACTTGCTATTTGGGATAACTACTCTGAACAATTAATTTTAGCAAGAGATAGATTTGGAAAAAAACCTTTACATTATATGATATATAATAACACTCTGTATTTTGGGTCTGAAATCAAATCAATAATAATTAACAATAATGTACCAAGAGAAATCAATAATAAGGCATTAGACTTATTGTTAACTTATAACTATGTGCCATATCCATATACATTGTTCAATAATATTTATAAAGTACCCCCAGGATCCTATTTGACTTTTAATAAAGAGGGATTCAATATTACTATGTATTATGATTTGAAAGCTCAGATTAACCAATCTATAAAAAGTATTAAGGAAACAGATGAAAATACAATAATTAAAGAAGTAAAAGATATATTATCTGACGCAGTTAAAATCCGATTAAGAAGTGATGTACCAGTAGGTGCATTCTTAAGTGGCGGGGTAGATTCATCGCTAATCTCATGTCTAATGAAGGAAAGTTTGGATTTCAAAACTTTTTCTATAGGTTTCCCAGAAGAAAGATTTAATGAGTTACAGTTTTCTCAATATGTTGCTGATTCTTTAAAAACAGATCATTACACAAAAATTGTAAAACCGGATTCTATCAAAGATCTTCCTGATGTAATTTGGCATACAGATCAACCACATGGTGATATTTCATTTTTGCCTTACGGGGAAGTAGCAAAACTTGCCTCAGAATACGTTAAAGTAGTTCTTACGGGAGATGGGGCTGATGAGATTTTCGGCGGTTATGATAAATATAAAGATTTATTAGATCAAGGCGAGAGATGGCAAGAGGAGTTTTTTGAGAAAAATGCCGTTTTTGATAATGTGATGAAAGAGAAAATATATAGTGATAATTTTAAAGAAGAAATTGATTTGAGTTTTGCATACAAAGAGTTTAAAAAACGATTAGATGGAATTGAAGGAGATAGTACTCAAAAAGTTCTTTTCACAGAAATCGATTTACTCTTAGAGGGTAATAACCTTGAAAAGCCAGACAGAATGACAATGGCTCACTCGATTGAAGCAAGGAGTCCATTTATGGATTACCGTTTAGTTGAATATGCTTTTTCAATACCAACAGCTATTAAATTTAAAAATAATAGACAAAAATCAGTTTTAAAAAGTATTTTAGAAGAATATCTGCCTTATGAATTTGTTAATCGAGAAAAATCTATGTTTACTGTCCCGATTGGAGAATGGTTTAAAGGAGAATTACAAGAATTTATAAGAGCTATTTTAATATCTAAAAGATTTGAAGAGAGGGGATTTTTCAATCAAGCCTTTGTAAAATCGATGCTTGATGATCATGTCTCTGGAAAACAAAATTATACTAGACAATTAAGATTATTGTTGATAATTGAACTGTGGTTTAGAATTTTTATTGATGAAATGTACGATAATGCTCCTACACTAGATGAATTGAATTAAAAGGAATGACAATTTATGAAAAAAGCTTTTTTAGTATCATATGGTGGCGGACATATTAATATTATTTTGTCTGTTGCTAAGGAGTTAAGTAAATATCTAGATGTAACAATATTAGGTTTAACAAATGCAAAATTAAAGGCAATAAATGCTGGTTTTAAAACGAAAACGTATTATGATTATGCAAGTGAAGATGAAATAAAGTTAGGGATGGAATATAAGTATTTACATGTAGACGGGAACAGTTTTGATCTTCAAGATACAATTGCTTATTACGGTGTTAATTTGCAATCACTAATTGAAGAAGTTGGGGAAACAAAAGCACTAAACCTCTTTAAAGAATTGGACAGAAAAGTATTTTTACCGGTAGAAAAATTTAAAGAAATATTTCAATTAGAGAAGCCAGATATAATTTTGGTGACTAATTCTCCTAGGTCGGAGTTTGCAGCATTATTAGCAGCTAAGGAAATGAATATCCCATCAATTTCCATTGAAGATTTATTTGGTATGGATCCTAGTGAATTTGGTTCTTTCCGAAAAATTAATAGATTTAAAATTCCAGATTACATTTGTGTAATGTCAGAAATAGTTAAATCAAACTTAATCGAAATGGGTGTAGAAAAGGATAAAATTGTTGTAACTGGCCAACCAGCTTTTGACGATATTCATTTAATTGATTCTTCACCTAACTTAATTGAAAAGGAAATACTATATGCGAGTCAACCTACCTCTAATACGCATTCGATTTTAGCAGCTTTAATAAAGGTTAAGAAAGAAGGAAAGATAAAAGAAATTACAGTGAAGTTACATCCTTCCCAACAAGTTGAAGAATATTCATATATAAAAGATGATGGATTAAAGTTAATTGAGGGGAAAGTTGATATAAAACAATTAATTACCAAACATCGAGTTGTTTTAACTGAATATTCTACAGTAGGATTAGAGGCTGTATTTTTAGATAGAGCATTAGTGACAGTTAGTCTATCAAGTGAAAGTGAGTTAGTCCCTTATGAAAAATTGGGATTGAGTTATAATGCTAATGATTTAAATGAACTTAAAACCGCAATTATAAAAGCTATCGACAATGGACCAACTGACTCAGCCCTGAAATGGAAATCTTTTGACAACGCATCTTTTGAAGTTTGTAAGTTAGTAAAGAAAGTAACAGGGTATATGGAATGAACGCTGTACTATAATAAAAAATAGGTTGTAAAATTCACTTAATTTGGAGAAGTTTAATGCACAAAATAATGATACACACTCTAAATTTCATATTGCTATTTACGGTGGGTTTACTACTTGCTGTAACAGAATTTGGTATATACTTTTTGCTTTTTTACTTAGTTATTCTAGTAGCGTTTTTTTTAATTATGAATCCTAATTTAATAAAATATATTATTCTAATAGTAATAGTATATATTGCTGGATGGAATTTAGGAGTTTTTGAGTTTATTTTTATTCCGCAAGTCTTATCACTAATCGGTTCTAATCCTATTGATTTAATAATGGCTGGACATCAATGGGGACCTAGATATTTGATAGCTTTCCCAGCGGTTTATATGCATGAGCAATTAGGTTTCAGTTTAGATTATAGTTATAGTATTTATTGTACGGTTATTTTGGCTAGCATTGTGGTTATCTTTGTGAAGGCAGGTATTATTCTTAAAAAGAAATATATAAATGCTCCAAATGTATTTTTTTTGGTATCAATATTTTCAACATTGATTCTAGCATATCTTATGAATGGAAGATTAATACCAGCCTATTTGGGGATAACAATAATCCTTTATAAGCAGTTTAAAGTTTATAATTCTAATGAAAATTTTTCTATATCAGATTATATAACAATGTTTGTTGGTTTTATGCTTTCTACAACAAGTAGTGGAACTATGATGGTTAGCTTATTGCAAATTTCATTAGTAAGTTTTATTTTAACTTTAAATAAAGGGAAGCATTTTGTACCTGTAATAAAATTTATTATAGTTAATAGTGTTATATATATTGGATTACTAGGTCCTTATATTATAAAAATGATCAACAAAAATCTAACTTTTTACGGTGGAGGATCTACCGGATTAATAAATATGTTATCTCATGGTTTGGGAAAGATTTTATTAGTTTCTCCTATTCTTGTTTGGCTTATTATTTTAAGTATACCTTTTATATTTATTTTTTGTGTATTCATTCAATTAGGTTTGAATATTGAATTACGGATAGTAATTTTAACAGTTTTTATTTGTTTACTATGTGGTATGTTTGGGATTTCTACCGCCACGATGATTATCCCAGTATTAATATTCTTAGTTGCAATGAAATCTTCAAAAATAGCTTCGAAGATAAAAATTATTTAATAAAACACTATTAATAATTAGGTAGTAAATTTCACATGAAATAATAGTAGTTATTTTTTTCTTTAGATTTTGAAGTTTTAAATATCCTTAAACTATTAGTATGTTAATCTTTCGAAGGGAGAAGAAGATTGAAAACAGACTGTTCGATAATTGGGAGTATAGGGGAATTCAACTTGATGATCTCACTTACACTAGAATAGTATTCCGTAATCATTATTTTTTACCAACTATAATAATATCTGCAATCAAATGATTATTGATTCTTTTGTTAATATTTATTGGAATTAATCAGGAGATCGATGGTAAAAGAGTATTGGCGTGTACAATTTAAACATAGTAAATTTTTAATAGGAATATTTGGTGTATATTCTCTGATTAAATGAAAAAAATGTATTTATAATCATTGAATGTAGTTGATTTTGAAGACGTAGCAGTTAAATATGTATGGGGTAAAATTGATAATTTTAACAAGGTAACCTAGTGATGAGATTTCTAAATATACTAAATCCGTAAACAGGCGACTAATTACTCCGCCAAATAGAAAATCTATGTAGTATGTAACTATTAGTAAAATAATTATATTACTAAAAATAAAGATGTTATTTTTTTACAATCAAAGAGATGGAATATATAATAAAAAGAGATTATAAAAATATTAATCTAAAATTAAGGAGACATTATGAATAAACCATTTATTAAAATAGGTGAAAGAACTATTGGAGAAAACTTTCCACCATTAGTTATTACTGAAATTGGAATAAATCATGAAGGTAGTCTCGATGTTGCGTTGGAGATGGTTGATGCCGCATTTAATGCTGGTGCAGAAGTTATTAAACATCAAACCCATATTGTAGAAGATGAGATGACACAAGAGGCTCAAAAAGTAATACCTGGAAACGCAGATGAATCTATATACGATATAATGGCGCGATGCGCTTTATCGGAACAAGAAGAGTTAGAATTAAAAAAATATGTTGAATCGAAGGGGATGATTTTTATGAGTACTCCTTTTTCGAGAGCGGCAGCCGATAGATTAGAACGTATGGGAGTGATGGCATATAAAATCGGTTCAGGCGAGATGAATAATTACCCTTTACTTGATCATATAGCATCATTTGGTAAACCTATGATCGTTTCTACTGGAATGAACAATATAGAAAGTGTAAAAAAAGCTGTGGAAATATTAAAAAGAAGAAAAGTACCGTATGCTTTGCTACATACTACCAATTTATATCCAACACCTCCTGGATTGGTGAGATTAGGGGCGATGCAAGAGCTACAAAAGAAATTCCCGAATGCTGTTATCGGATTATCTGATCATACAGTTAATAATAACGCTTGTTTAGCAGCAGTTGCATTAGGAGCGTCCATATTAGAAAGGCATTTTACGGATAGTAAAGATCGACCGGGACCAGATATTGTTAATTCAATGACTCCGGAAGAACTTCAAGGTTTAATACAAGGTTCCAATGAAATTTTTGAAATGCGAGGAGGAAAGAAAGAGGCCTCCAAAGAAGAACAAGTAACAATAGATTTTGCATTTTCTACTATTGTAACCATTGCGCCTATAAAGGCAGGAGAGGTATTTAGTAAAGAGAACATCTGGGTTAAGCGACCAGGTACTGGTGAAATAAAAGCGGAACATTTCGAAAGTGTAATAGGGAAAGTAGCTTTGAAACCCATTGAGGCAGATAAACATTTAAGTTGGGATGATATTGATGCATAAAAAGAAAATATTATTTTTAACTGGAACTAGAGCAGATTACGGGAAACTAAAATCTCTGATAAGTGCAGTTGAATATCATCCTCATTTTGAGTGCTATTTATTTGTTACAGGAATGCATACGTTACAGGCATTTGGCGATACCAAACATGAAATTGAAAAAGACGGATTTGAAAATATCCATGTCTATATGAATCAAATTACTGAAGAACCTATGGATTTGGTTTTAGCCAATACGATAAATGGTTTTAGTCGGTATATAAGAGAGTTAAAACCCGATTTAATTATTATTCATGGTGATAGAGTGGAGGCTTTAGCGGGGGCAATTTCAGGAGTCTTTAATAATATATTAGTCGCACATATTGAGGGCGGTGAAATTTCAGGTACGATTGATGAATCGATTAGACACTCTATTTCTAAATTAGCTCATATTCATTTTGTTTCTAATAATGATGCGAAAAATAGATTAATACAGCTCGGAGAGAATGATAATTCTATTTATGTAATTGGATCACCAGATATTGATATCATTTCAAAGGAGCCAAGTTTAGATATAGATTTAGTGAAAAAACGATATGATATAGATTTTGAAGAATATGCGGTGTTAATGTACCATCCAGTAACTACTGAGATTGATAGTTTGAATTATAAAATTAAACAAGTAGTGAAGGCGGTTTTAGAAAGCGAAGAAAATGTTATTGTGATACATCCTAATAACGATCATGGCCACAATTTAATATTAGAAGAATATAAAAAATTCAATTTGAATGATAATATTAAATGTTTTCCTTCAATTAGATTTGAGTTTTTCATAGAGATATTAAGAAATGCTAAGTATTTAATAGGAAATTCAAGTGCTGGTATACATGAAGCACCGGTAATAGGTATTCCAAGCGTTAATATTGGAACACGACAAAAAAATAGATTTATTTATGAATCTGTTATTAATTGTGATGAAGACTGTAAAGATATTTTATATGCTATTCAAAAAGCAAAAAAGATGCCCTATATCAAAAAAACTAATCATTTTGGAGATGGCAATAGTAAAGAAAACTTTTTGAAAATTATAGAAAGTGACCAACTTTGGTCAACTTCACGACAAAAGGTTTTCAATTCAATTAATTTGAAATAAAGATCTTGATGAATCTTAAAGTGATTCAAATAAGTATTTGTTGTAGCTATTACACTGATAAATAGTGTTAGTTTCGAAATTTAAGATGATATTACGGGGAGTGGAAAAGATGAATGATTTTGTTGAATTTTGTAAAAAGTGTGTGATGCCCAATACGCGACCAGGTTTAACTTTTGACGAACAAGGTGTATGTGAAGCCTGTAACAATTATGAAAAAAAATTATTGACTAATTGGGATGAAAGATTTAAACAATTAAAAGATTTATGTGATCAATATAGAGGATGCAATGGTGATGGTTATGATTGTGCCATTGCGGTTTCCGGTGGAAAAGATTCAACTTTTCAAGTATACGTAATGAAAGAATTAATGGGGATGAATCCCTTGTTAATTTCTGTAGATAATTGGAGTTGGACTGAAACTGGCAGAATGAATAAGGCCAATATTTCTGAATCGTTTGGTTGCGATGTTTTAACATTTGCATTGAATAAAAAAGTAGGGAAGAAGATGTTATTAAAGGGGCTTGAAAAACTAGGCTCTCCAACATGGTATGTGGATGCAGCAATCTATGCAGCACCTGTTAGATTGTGTATGAATATGGGATTAAAATTATTAGTCTATGGTGAAAATGTTAACTATGAATATGGTGGCTCACAAAAAGAAGAAACATATTCAGCTAAGGATCAATTTAATAATGATGTGGTAAAACCTATAGATTGGAATGAATGGTTAGAAGAAGGCATTACGATGAAGGATTTAAATAGTATAAAGAATCCGACTTTTGAAGAGATTCAGAAGGCGGAGTTAGAGCCAATCTATCTATCTTATTTTATAAAGTGGGATACGCACAATAATTATGAAGTTGCTAAGAGACACGGTTTTAGACATATGGATCATGAGTGGATAAGAGAAGGAACGATTGAAAATTATAATCAGATTGATAGTCCAGGCTATTTATTAAATCAATGGTTTAAATATCCGAAATTTGGTCATTCTAGTGCAACTGAAATGGCTTCTAGATATATACGTGCAGAAAAGTTAACTAGAGAAGAAGCAATTAAATTGGTGAATGAAAGAGATCACAAGTTAGATCAAAAAATACTAGACGACTATTGTAATTTTGTTGGGATTACAATTAAAGAATTTTGGGAAATTGCAGATAATTGGTACAATACAGATTTATTTGAACAAGATAATTATGGAGTTTGGAATAAAAAATTTAATTTAGAATAATGCGTAAATCAATGGTTAGAAAAGATAGTCTTCTATTTGAAAGGACTAGGTTTTATGTATAAATATAACAAAATATTAGCTGTTATACCTGCAAGAGGTGGAAGTAAAGGAATCGCGAGAAAGAATATCGTACATATTCATGATAAACCTTTAATTCAATATACAATTGATGCTGCTAAAGATGCGAAATATATAGATAAAATAGTAGTTTCAACTGACGATGAAGAAATTGCGAATATTTCAAAGCAGTGTGGTGCAGAAGTACCGTTTTTAAGGCCAAAACATTTAGCTACCGATACAGCTAAAACGATAGAAGTTTTAATCCATACTGTTGAAAAACTAAATGAAGTCGGTGAATTCTATGATTATTTAGTATTATTGCAACCGACACAGCCAATTAGAACTAGTGATATTATTGATGAAGCGATTCAAACGATAGTTGACAGAAATGAAGAGGGTTTAGTAAGTATTTCCGAGGTTTCAGAGCATCCCGTTTTAATAAGAACAATGAATGAGTCTGGAAAGCTGCAAAATATATTAAACATAAATAGTACACTGAGAAGACAAGAGTTTCCTAAGTATTATAAAGTGAATGGTTCAATATACATTAATAAAATTAATGATAATTTTACTGTAAACACAAGTCTTAACGATAATAATTTAGGTTTCATAATGGATAAAAAGTATGACATTGATATCGATGAAGAAATTGATTTAGAATTTTTAAAGGTTTTATTGGAAAATCAATAGTTGAATTTAGTGTCACACGATGCTTGATAAGATACCGTGATTCGATACCTATCAAGTAGATAGTGAAGAAAATAATATGTTTAGCCGGTTTGGTCGTTAGTACTAAATACTATACTCTTTCTAATGAGTTGAAGACGTGAATCAAACACTTTCATCATTCATTAGGAGGTTTTTTCATGATTCAATCAGAATCAACTCTAATGGTACTCACGTACACAAGCCTTTCAAGATAGCGGTGAAACGAGTGTAATCGTCAAATAGCTCCCACCTGTTACTCAGGGGACCGCTATTGAAATCCTAATTTGTTATCCAGAAGAAATAGAAGTAGCACTGAAAAATATTAACCTCGCGATAGAAGAAGTGGAATTTGTTGTTTTAATAGGGAAATCGGGGTGTGAAAAAAGTACGCTATTAAAGCATTTGAAGTGTGAACTTGCCCCGCTTGGTAAAAAAAGTGGCTATATTCTTTATCGAAATGAGCGGTTAGAGGATTTAGATATGAAAATAGCTGCATTAGAGGCAGGTTTTGTCCTACAATTTCCGGAAAATCAAATTGTCACAGATAAAGTATAGCATGAGCTTGCATTTTGTTTAGAAAATTTAGGGCTAGATACACAACAATTCGAAGACGTGTAGCGGAAATGGCTAACTTCTTTGGTATTCAAAGTTGGTTTTGTCAAAAAAACAGTGGGGATAACTGGTGGACAAAAGCAATTATTAACTTTGGCAGCGGTGATGGCTATGAAGCCTAAATTATTGCTATTAGATGAACCGACCTCGCAATTAGATCCGATTGCGTCGATGGAATTTATCACGACGTTGCATAAATTAAACCAAGAATTAAGGTTAACTGTTATATTAATCGAGCATTGTTAAAAGGAACTTCTCCCACTTGTAGATACGGTTGTTTTAAAGGTGCATTGTGAAATTATCTATACGGGATATCCAAAGGAACTTTTAACGTATATCCAAAAAAAGCACGATATGCATGATGCTCTTCCGACTGCAATGCGAATCTTCCATGCCTGTGAGCGGGAGGGGGTTTACTTGAGTTGTGTCGTAATTATCAATGCAATTCGAGTCATCTTCATAGGCCTTACATACAACACCTTCAAATGATTCATCTTTGCTGACGACGCTATTCTTTTGAACACCTTCATCAAATGAATCTAAAAAAGAAATTTTGGTTGCTGTAAAGTTATTATTTAGTGCTTGCATAAATGCTTCTTTATGTATTAATAGTAGACCTGTTGGAAGTAATATTTTATCATCGTTTATTAAACGATAGTTGTCCTTTAAATATAGGTTTGACTTGATTCGGGTCTCTCTAGATGAAAAGAATTTGTCTAGGGATCAACTGTTGTATCATTACTCTACTTTGATATAAGTTTTGTCTAAAGTTTAATAGAACACACTTGTTATCATCAGAAGCCTTTAGAAGATTAACTTCATATGAGATTGTATTAGCCCCTGGTTGGAAATCGCATGTGATCAGTATTTCCTTGCCATCTTAACCTTTTAGAATTCCATGAAAGGTAACCTCGTAAAAAACGTATATTCATATGGGGATTTTATCAAATGTTCCTGTTTTTTGTCAGTAATATTGTATTTTCCTATAATATAGCCGTATTTTTCATGAGCACAATACCTTAGAGCATATTCAGGGATTTGATCGCCATCAAAATCGACAAGTTATTTATCTATTACGGGAAAATTATTAGTAGTTTGGAGGTAAGACTCGCTTTCATATACTAAGCTTTGCAAATCCTCGAAAGATTGAGGGAGTAATACTTCGGTAGCTACATCTTCTTCAGTTGTCGCAATTTCTTCGTTGTTTGTACATGCTGCAAATAAACAGGCAACAATGAGCATTAAACATTTCCTAAATATTTTCTAGGCCCCTCTTACTTGTAAATAAAATATTTAAAGTTTTAATTATTATACATAATATTACTATTTGTGAAGCGGCTAAAAATACCTACTTTAATCTTATACAAGAGTTGAAAATGTAGATTTTGAGTATCAATATAACATCTTCTTTGCATTTCATAGCAAAATATGAAATCCTTATAGATATAGAGAAAAAATTTTTAGGAGAATGCTTGTGATTAAAGAGTGGGATATGCTGCGGGTGGTGGCGTGTCTATCAATCTTGCTACTACATGTATCGTCATGGATTATTTCGACGGTCGGGAAGGCACCAGAGCATGAGTTGTATATGTTTTTACGGGTTTCCCTTTGTTTTGCGACGCCAACTTTTATTGTGTTGTCAATATTAATATTGGCTAATCGATATCGTGAGCAGGTACCAACTGGTTATTGGTCAAGCCGGTTACAGTTTATCTTTGTTCCTTTTTTAGTGTGGGCGTTTGTGGATGCCCTAATAGTAGAATCGATTTATCGAAAAGGATTGTTAGTGGAAAAATATATAGAAAATGTACTGTTTGGTGGGTTTACAGGCTGGTTTGTCATAATAATTATGCAGTTATATGTGATCTTTGCCTTGATGAAGCACTTTAAGTGGTCGCCAGCTTGGTTTTTACCGATGTGTGTACTAGTTTCGCTTATTCATCATACGGTCATTTTGCTGCCTTACCCGCTTTTCGAAGATAATATACACATCATGCGTTTATTCTTTACTGGCTGGCTTGGCTATTTTGCGTTAGCTTATTTGATCGGCATGTATTATTCACAAATTGCAGTCTTTGCAAAAAGATACCGCATTGCGACGATTTTTCTAGTATTGTTATCAGGTGTATATCTATATATTCGTATTCAGCTTGGTCATACGGAGGTATATTCGCGCCGTCTCGATTTAATACCGCTCGTGACAAGCATAGTATTGTTTGTCATAGCATGGGGACAGTCTATACCATATGTTGCGCCAATACGCATAATTAGTAAGTATTCGTTTGTGATTTATTTAATTCATTGGCAAGTTCTACGGTTTTCGACAGACTGGTTTGTAGAGCATTTTGACAATACATTAGTCCGAGTACCTTTGCTAGTACTATGGACTCTTTGCGTTAGTATCATACTGACGAAGTTTATTTCAATGTTTCCCTTCAGTAAGTGGATTGTTGGGAAAATAAAAAGCACGGATAATAAAACAAAAGCAACGATTTCTGATTAAAGGAAATCGTTGCTTTGTTTATAGCTAATAGGAAAGTAATAATAGCTGATAGATCTTACAAAATCCATGTTATTCCGGCATCAGTCGTAGGTTGCGATCATTATAAGCAAGCACAACATAATCAGGTTGCATGCTTTGTAAATAAGAAATAACATCTTTCTCTAGGTAACGCAAATCTAAAATAGTTAGTGTTTTAAAATGACTTGCTACATGGAACTGGATAGCGTTAAAGTACGAATCCTTAATAACAACGAGGTGTTTATCACTGGCATAATCTTTATTCACAATCGTCAGCTCTGCGAAGTCGCGACTATAGGCGTCTGCATAGTTTACTAGCATACTAGCATCCATTTGTTTAGCACGGCCGTATATTGCCTCATAAGGTGCTGTGACGCCCCCTTCGATTGTTCCATCATATATTATAAACTGTGTAGCAAAGGAAGTGGGCTCGTTGTAGCAAATTTGGTCGCTATTTTCGACGGTCAGGTAGAGAATTTTATTCCATGAGCCAGCAAAGTGATTTGGCAAGCATGTTGTATTCGCTTCAACATATGTGACCGGTTGTATTGCTTCGCCAAGCCTGTCGCTTAGTGTTGTGATTAGTGCCTCGTAGCCAGAGTAGGCACCGTGCATTGTCCAGTGGTGATCGGTTTTAAAGAAATTTCTTTCTGCCGAAAAGTCGTCAGTCATATGATCTTGTAACTTAATATTATCCACACCAGCAGCTGTTAATAGTCTATGTAGCTTAGCATTGTTTTTTATACCAGCATCAGCTGGCATAAAATTCGGACTTGGCTCACGTGAGTAGGTCGCTTTTGCAGGCAATGAATAATATGTAAACGGGATATTTTTTGTCGCTAATACTTCACTTAGCTTTTGTAAGTCTGTGGCAAAAGAAGCTAGCTCTTGCTCATTTTTAGCAGGAGCAGGCTTAGAAATTATCCAGCCACTCGCTTCATCGACAGCGTATTTATCATTTAAGAAAGTTTTGCCCATCGCACGCTGAAAGAAGACGTAGTCACGCATCCACCAGTCACGTGCAGGGAACTGATCAGAAATATAAGCCTCGACCTGCTTTGACCATTTGCCTGAAAAAATTTCTTTCACGCTAGGGGAAATATTTGCTGACTCGAGTTGTCGATTTTCCATTTCAGACTGTGGGCGATCCACAGTTAATACATGAATCAAAAAGCCACCGAAAACAATGCAAAAAAACGTAATAGGAAAAAGGTAATATTGAAATTTTCGCATGATGTACCACCTAGAATCTAAAGTAAATGAATGGATTATGTGTTGCGTTCACTAAAAACATTGTGATGAATAGTAAAAGTGCTCCATAGTAAATTGCTTGTACTAAGCGTAGCCCCCAGTCAAAAGATGTGAATTGTGTAGCCTTTTGCTCGCTCCAATTTTGATAGACTTTATAGATTGGTAACGCAAAAATAAGGGCGACGATAAAGTAAATCACATAGTCTTTTGCCAGTAAAATAGTTTCGTAATTATAGAGGCCAACATCTGTTAGGCCAAACATTGTTTTAATGAACATAAAAGCATATGTAAAGTCATTCGCTCTAAAGAATACCCAGCCAATCATCACAATGATCAGCATATAAACATGACGTAAGAATCGTGGAATGCCGTCCAGCCATTTCAGCAGTAACCACTTTTCTAAACAAATTAAGATACCGTAGTAAAAGCCCCATGCCATAAACGTCCAACTTGCCCCATGCCAAAAACCAGTTAATGTCCAAACGACGAGTAAGTTTCGATAAAGCTTCCATTGATGATTTACACGACTACCCCCAAGTGGGAAATACACGTAATCTCTAAACCAGCTACTCAGTGAAATATGCCAGCGACGCCAAAAGTCAGTGACAGATTGTGCGATATACGGATAATTGAAGTTTTCCTCAAATTTAAAACCGAAAATGCGTGCAAGCCCAATGGCCATGTCACTGTAACCAGAGAAATCAAAGTAAATTTGAAGTGAATACGCTAATATTCCAAGCCATGCTGTACCTGTAGTTAAATCTCCACCAGATAGGCTAAAGACATGATCTGCTACCTCGCCCATAGGATTTGCTATGAGCACTTTTTTTGCTAAGCCTTGTACAAAACGACGGGAACCAACCATCCAGTCCTCGGCGGTAGAAAGTCGCTTTTTAATCTGTTCGGCAACGGTTTGATAACGTACAATTGGACCAGCGACAAGCTGTGGAAATAATGTAATAAATAGTGATAAATCTAGGAAATTTCGCTGAGCTTTAACATCCTTTCGGTACACATCAATGACATAACTTAGTGCTTGGAATGTGTAAAATGAAATGCCTATAGGTAACGGCACAGCCTGCCATTCAAGCGGCTTATCCACAAAATTGCTCACTAAATCCACAAAAAATCCTGCATATTTGTAATAGCCTAAAATCGCTAGGTTACTGGCAATAACGAGCCACAGTAGTGTTTTTCTCTTAGACTGAGATTTAGTATTTTCAATAACGATCCCAAAAACATAGTTCAGTAAGATAGATAGCATCATTAGAAAAACATACTTCGGCTCGCCCCATGCATAGAAGAATAAACTAGCCAACAGTAGAATTGTATTTCGTAACATCCTAGGGGATATGAAGTACAAAATTAGTACTAATGGTAAAAATACATATAAAAAAATAAGACTACTAAAAACCATTTCTTAAAATCCCCATCCTTATAAAAAAAGTGAAAAAATATAGTAAATATGGTCAGAAAAAAATGAGAATCAATCTATCTTATTGTAACGTAAAATTAGTAATTGTTCACTATTTTTATCCAAGATATACCACAAATACTCACTATTTAAATCGAAAAATTATTCATGAAATTTATGTAATTATGGCATTAATACACAATACATTTAAAGAAAATAATTCTTTTAACCCATTGTTTTTATAAAAATGTATACAAATGTCATGATTATCACCCTAAAATTTGATTACCAAAATATTCCCTCCATATCTTACCTTTGATACCTTCTCTCTCTTACCCTTATACTATTTTTAGTAGTCACATATTAGTTGGCTAAATTTGTTTTGGAGGTTTTACAATGAACAAGACTAAAAATAAATGGGTTGTAAGCGCAGCATCAGCGGCATTAGTAGCATCAGCTATCGTACCAGTAGCAAGCGCAGCAAGCTTTTCAGATATCGAAAACAATGATCACAAGGATGCAATTCTAGCTTTAGCTGAAGCTGGAATCATCAGCGGCTACACTGACGGTACATTTAAGCCAAACGCTGTAGTTACACGTGGTAACGTAACAAAATTATTAGGTAAATGGTTAGTATCTGAAGGTTATGAAATTCCAGAAGATTACAAAACTGTAGCTCGTTTCGATGACTTAGCAACAGATTCAGTTGACCAAGAGTTAGTACAGTATGCTGCACTTGTTAAAGATGCTGGCGTATTCAAAGGCTCTAACAACAAATTAATGCAAGCAAACAACATGTCTCGTGAGCAAATGGCAGTTGTATTAGTACGTGCTCTTAACACTGTATACGGTGTTGATTTAGTAGCTGATTATAAAGCTGCTGACTTCGAATCTAAAATCACAGATTTAGATAAAGCAAATGCTGACGAAAACCGTGAAGCGATTATCGCATTAGAATACGCAGAACTTACAAAAGTAACTGCATTCAATCCGAAAAACTCTTTAACTCGTGGTCAATTCGCATCATTCTTACACCGCGCAATTACTAACGTTGCTCCGGAAGAAGCTGAGTTAAAAGTAGAATCAGTAACTGCAGTTAACGGTTCATTAACTGTTAAATTAGCAGAAGCTGCTAAAGAAGTTTCTGTAGAAGATTTCAAAGTATCTCAAGCTATCAATGGTGGTACAGCTACAGAAGTAACTCCTTCTGCAGTAGTTCTTTCTGAAGATGGATTAACTGCTACATTAACAGTTGACCAAGTAGTTGCAGCAGAAACTACTAATCAATCTGTTGTTTACACTGTTAACGAAGTAGCTGCACCTGCATTCGTAGTTGAAGCTTCAACTCTAGCAGTAGAATCAGTAAAAGCAATTAACGCTACTCAAGTTGTAGTAGAATTCAACAAAGCTGTTGATAAAGATACAGTAATTGACTCTACATCTAAAGCAGTTAAGAATGTTACATTTAAATCTTTAGATGGTAAAGTAGTAGAAAATGCTACTGGTGAATTATCTAAAGATGGTAAAACATTAACTATTACTGCTGGTAAAGCTACTACAGGTGGCGCTCAAACTGTATTCGAAGGTCGTTACGACATCACAATCGATAAAGTAAAAGATACTAACGGTAAAGATGTAGTAAAATACGAAGCTAAAAACGTTGATTTTGGTAAAGATACAGCTGCGCCAACGATCTTAAATGTGGAGAAAGTAAACTCTTCTAAAGTAAAAGTAAACTTCTCTGAGCCATTATCTGTTGAAGGTAACTGGACATTTACAGATGCTAAAGGTGATGCAGTAGCAGTTACTAAATCATTCACTACAGGCGATTCTGCAGTAGTATTAACAATTGATGGTGCTATTAAAGCTGGTACAGAAATCACAGCTACAGTTATTGGTGCTAAAGACCAAGCTGGTAACTTAATCAACCCTAACCCAACTTCAGTGAAGTTCACTAAAGGTGATAAAGACAGCGTAGCTCCAGAAGTTACAGAAGTAACAGCTAAAGGCTTAAATAAATTTGAAATCAAATTTAGCGAAGAAGTACAAGGTTTAGCTTTAGAAAACATCTTAGTTGACGGCACTGCATTAACTTCAGCTGACGTTGCAGTTGTAGATAAAGACGATAAAACAAAATACAATGTAGAGCTTAATAGTGCATTAGCAGCTGGTCTTCACAAAGTAGAAGTTAAATCAACTACAAATTCACCAGTTACTGACTTATCAGGTGAAGCATTAAAAGACTTCTCAAAACTAGTTGAATTTAAAGCTGATACATTAGCTCCAAAATTCGTGAAATCTGAAATTGTTGTAGATGCAACAACAAAAGAAGAGAAATTAGTTTTAACTTTTGATAAAGAAATTAAAGAACCAGCTTCATTCACAACTGCAGCTACAGCTGCAATTGAATTAAACAAAGATTTAGTAACAACTGAAGGTAAATTAACAGCAGGTCAATTAACTGTAAATGCAAAAGATAAAAAGCAATTAGAAGTTGCTTTAAAAACTGTTAAATTCACACCAGCTAATGGTACTGAAGCTTCTTTAGCGAAAGACGCTACTTACACAGTGAAATTTGCTAAAGGATTTATTGCTGATACTAATACAACAGCAAACCAAGCTGAAGCATTCACAATCACATTCAAACGTGGTGAAGATGGTACAGCAACTACTTCAGATAAACCAGAAGTAACATCAGTAACAGCTACAGATAGCAATACTGTAACAGTTGTTTTCGATAAAGAAGTTGATGGCGTTTCTGCAACTACTGCAGCGAACTACGCAATTTCAGGCTTAGAAATTGAAAAAGCTGCATTAAGTAAAGATACAAACGGTGTTGCTAATACAGTAACATTAACACTTAAAAAAGGTACAAACACATTAGATGGTGACCGTGATCTTACAATCCAAAACGTAAAAGCTAAAAATGGCGTAGTAATGGATACAGTAACTAAAACAGTTGCTAATATGAAAGAAAACGTTGCACCAACAGTAGTAACTGCGAAATACACTAACACAACTGCTGGTGAAGTAACTGAGCTTACTCTTACATTCTCAGAAGCAGTAACTGTAAGTGCAGATGCATTTGAATTATTTGTAGGTGACTCTACAACTGGTACAAGTGTGACGAATACAGCAGTAACTTCAGCGGCTAAAGAAGTAAAAGTTACAGTAAAATTATCAGCTGACCAAATCGCAAAAGGTATCACAGTGAAACTAGCTGATGGCGCAATTGTAAAAGATGGTAATCTAAATGAATTAGATTTCACATCAATTAAAGCAGCTTACTAATTCGTAAGAAAATGTTAACTATAAAAAAGGCTTAGGGTAACCTAAGTCTCAGACTGTAGACAAAGTCGATTTTTTCGACTTTGTCTATTATTTTTAAATTAGACGGCTATAAGCACAATTCTTTTTAGATTTTCTAAACCCTTTATTTTCAAGGATTCAGAAAAACATTTGAACATAGAAAACAAAAATCAAATGCCGACATATGATAACTTTTTGTTACGAATTTAGTTTGTCGACACTCTGAGGCTTAGGGTAACCTAAGTCTTTTTTACATTTTAGAAAAACAATTATTTTTGAAAGAGCTCTAACACCTCATTTCAGGTGTTAGGGCTTATTTTTATTTTGAGGAATATATAAGGGATTCCAGCAATAAATAAAATAGAGCAGAAACTACTACTAAACTTGAAGCGAATAGTTATTAGCTGTAAGTGATGAAGTTGAATATGGAAAAATCTGATACTAAAAAGGCAGTTTTAGCGTATTATTAATAATAGAATATAGAAACATTAAGGGGATGGACTGGTGAAAAATCAAAAACTATTTCAAGGAGCACTTATAACAGCGCTTATGACAAGTGTCATTGTTGCCGCACCAACTGCTCATGCAGCAAAAGGATTTACTGACGTTGACTATACAAAGGAATATGGAGCCGCTGTACAAAGTTTAGTAGAGCGAGACATAATTAGCGGTTATGCTGATGGGACATTTAAGCCGTTTGCGGATGTAACACGTGGACAAGCTGCAAAAATTTTAGCAGGGATATTGAAGTTAGATACAGAAAAAGTAGACGATCCCAAGTTTTCAGATTTATCACCTAATGATGAGTACTACGGTGCGATAGCGGCGTTGCAAAATGCCAATATTGTGTCCGGATTAGCTGATGGATCATTCGGAGCGAATCGAGCAATTACGCGCGAGCAACTGGCAAGTATGCTAACGTCTGCATTTAATTTATATGAGTATGGCGGCACATTGCCATTTAAAGATATTGTAAAAAATTCAAATGCCTATTATACAGTTGGACCTCTTTATGAAAATAACATTACAAAAGGTGTGACTGCTGATACTTTTGGTTTGAAGGAAACCGTGAAGCGTTCACAGTTAGCGTTGTTTATTCAGCGAATTGAAAATTTGGAGAAAGATCGTGTTGTGCAATCGTTTAAAGCGAATGATTTTGGCGCAAATGCTCTAGAGGTGATTGCAGCAAGCAATTGGATAGCAGGGACAGCAGATGAGTTTTTCAGTGTTCGTTCGCAAAGTGATAAAGTTGAAGTTGAGGCTTTACGTGAAGGGACAGGTTCTTTTGTAGTAGCTTCTTATAAAATAGATGGTGATGGAAATTACGAGTATATTGGGTTGAATAAGTATCAAGTAACGGTAACGAAGGTTGATGGCAAACTGCAAATGGTTTGTCAGGAAACGGAGGAATTGACACCGGGTACCGTGTTGTTTTTTGAGCAGGATCATGGCATAAACGCCAAGAATCTGAAGCTAGAAACAAAGGATGGGCATACAGTGAGCCCTAAAGTATATTCGTACAAGCCATATCGTTTTGAAGGCTGGGAAGAAGATAATATTCCAAACGGCGCAGCTTATGAACTAACGTTGTTGCAAGCAGGTGAGTACGTTGCAACATTTTCAGATGATAAAGGGAAATCTGTCCGTGTTGGTATTCATGCAGCTGTAGATGGCTATGATATTTACTTAGCAGAAGCGATGGAGAAAATAGAGTTATTTATACCAACAAAAGAAATTGGCTTTGAAGTACAAAGTGTGAAAGTTGAGCAGTATACAGGTGCTTTAATTGATGAGGAGCTTTTAGATGTCAAGTTCTCTAAGGATGGCGTGAAGGTCAAACGAGTTGGTGCAGGTAATAATGCCATCTTTTCAGTTCGACTAATGGGTGAAAATGGACAGAAGTTATACGTACACGGCTCGATTTACTCAGTAAGTGGTGTAACATCGATGTACTATGAGCTATCTACACAAGAAGAAATGGAAGAACCGTTATATTGAGTAAATAGAAAAACTCCCCATGAGTGGGGAGTTCAGAGTGTCGACAAACTAAATTCGTATCAAAAAGTTATCATATGTGGGCATTTAATTTTAGTTTTCTATGTTCAAACGTTTTTCCGCCCCCTTGAAAATAAAGGGTTTGGAAAATCTAAAAAGAATTGTGCTTATAGCCGCTCAATTTAAAAATAATAGACAAAGTCGAAAAAATCGACTTTGTCTACAGTCTGAACTCCCCATGAGTGGGGAGTTTTCTTCTATCTAAAAGGTAATGTATTTAATATACTCTTTCCAGCCTAGCTCTTTAAAATGTTGCCATTGAATTTTTTCAATAGGCATCGTACGGAATGAGCGTGCCATAATATTACGCTTTTCATTAGAAAGCATCGGTGTTCCTTCATCTAAATAGCCAGTGAAAATAGTAGAGTTTGCTGTTTCAAATTCGACCTGAATATCTTCGAGGCGAATTTTCCCATCTTGACCAACGATATAAAGGCTGTGAGTATCCTTTTTTGAAGATTTCACCCAATTCTTATCTACTTTAAAAGAATCTGCAGCTTCATTGACAATAATAGAAGCTTTTCCGACTGTTGAAAATGGAATTTCTTCTAAAATAGCGTCTTGTTGTAACGTCACTTCGTAGTTTGAAGGGTGTGGTAGCTTCACTGATTTGGCTAATTGATTAGCCCAAAATGAATCGTTATTAGTTGCAATCATTTGCTTTTCAATGACTACTCCAGTTAAGTCATCCTCGAAATGCTGCAATTCAAAATCCACAGTTTGTCCAGCCATCACTTGCTGCCACTCATCTTCTGATAAATAGGCGAGCATTCCTTTTTCAGAAGAATAAATTTCAAATGTGACTGAGCCAGCCTCTTCCGTAATGTTTGCTATAACACCATCGACAGGACTAATCACACCTTGACGAGCTTGTAATTGTGCTATTTGCGCGTCTATTAATGCAATTTGTCGAGTTGTCTCGGCAATATGTCGATTTAAAATAGCAATTGCTGTCGATGTCGAATTTTGACCGGCCAACTCCATTTCGACAGTGACGGCCAATTTGTCGCTTATTTGATCTGTATTTATAGAACTTGTTGGATCGGTAGCGTCAGTTTCGATTTGAGATAGCGCTGATTCTAAGTCACTCAGCTCTGTTTCATAAGCGGCTTGTTCTGCCTCGAGCTTTGTTAATTCATCATCTACTTCTTCCGTTTTATAGGTAGCGAGTAAGTCAGTTGTAGCCACTTCTTGACCACGTTTTACAGAAATAGCTGATAAGCTTGTTGCATCAGTTGTGATCGTGTACGTTTCTGCCGGTGCCACGATTGTTTCCTTATTGATGCGTTCTACATTGTCGCGTGTATACGCTTTTTGAAATTCATCGATAAAGTAAGATCGTGCAACCTTGCTATCATCTTTAAAAACAAAATATGCATTCAATCCTATTAAAATAGCCACAGCGACAACGGTAATGCTCGTCCAAGGTCTCGCTTTTAGAAAGTTCATTAACCTAACCCCCTAATAAGCCATTCTTGAAGAGGTAAAACGCTAACCATGCCTACGAAAATGGCCATGATGATCTGTAAGAAAATGATTTTTGCCAGTAATGATTTTCTACTTGCTTCGTCCTCCCATTTTGAGAGGAATGTAAATTGTACAAAAATTGTTAGTACAGTTGCGACTGTTAGCTGATTAATGGCGAATAATACGACATCCGTACCAATAAACTGCTGTGCCAGTGGAGCAAGTGAAAAGAATGAGAAGGTAGTTGAATAGCCAACAGCATAAAACACAGCAAATAAAATTGCTTTCTCAAGTAGCAAGAACGTTACGACATAAAGCTGAACTTTTTGAATCCATTTAAACGGAATTTCCGTTAGCTGATGTAAGAAATACGGTACACCATAATAGTGGAAGCAAAAGTATAAAATGGCCCATACGATTGTACCGACCATAGAGAGTAGCCGAGCCGTATAGTATTCATCTTGGGAATTCATTGCGAATAATGTTGTTAAACTTTCTGTGCCCATTCCCCAATATTCGCGTGTAGCAAATAAGAGAATAAACAAAATGAAAACCGTGAATGAACGTTTTTTGTATCCTGCTATTTCACCATTCTCTACAATTTGTGTAAAGTAGGTTGGGTGTGTTAGGCTATGCCAAAATTTGTAATGATAGAACATACACAGCTTCCTTTCTATAAAAATAGTAAATATCAAAAATGAAGTATACACCTTGTTCGATGATAATGACAGATGAAAATCGCTGAATTTTAACGTTTATTCCACCGATTCATTCAAATAAAACATCAGACAAAACAATTATATAGTATTATGAAAATAACTTCCTTTATTTACAGTATATTAACACCAAAAAATATAAAATGTTCTAAGGTTACGATAGAGTGGAGAGAGGGTTGTGAAAATAGCTTGAAAACGGCTCATTCAAACCGATACTAAAGTAAGGAGTATAAAACGAGAATGTACATATCCATTTTCCTATATAAAAAATACGTGAAAGGGTGAGTCTTTTGAAAAATAAATTAAAAGCGGGCGTATTAACAAGCTTATTATTAGCCCCAGCAACGATTGCTAATGCACAGGAAGTTGAAGCACCATCTCAAATAAAACCAAGTACTGAGCAAACTTCATCTATAGATATAGTAGCGGCAACGGACATAAAGGAAAGAATAATTGCACAATTCGGTAAACTGTCTGTGAATTCAACACCTGATGAAATGGGCGTAGCAGAAGGGGATGTAGCTATCCTTGGTCAAGCAGGGTTTAATCCGGATGAGATTACATTTATTACTGCAAAATATGACTATATTGTAGCGCAACGACGTCTCCTAGCAGATTTGAAAAAAATTGGTGGGAGCATCAATACATTAAACTATTCAAGTAAGACATTCTTAAAAGATGTTGATACGATTAATATTTCCTATACAAATTTTTTAGGTAAAGAAACAGCGCTAGACGCATCTTATTTAGCTATCCAAGAGATCTATAAAAAAGCTGTGAGTGTAGCATTAACAAATGGAGCAAGTACTATTGCTCAAACTGTTCGTGGTACTTCCTTACAATACAGCTATAATGAGGCGGATCGTAATAATTATTTTAAAACTAATGGAGCGGATATCGCAAAGCTTTTCAAAATGGTTGATGATGCAAATGCAACAGAAACAGCGATTAAAGAGCTAGATAGTCTGGTTGCGCTATTAGATGATTCTACAGCGGTTTCTGCAACGATTAAAGTAGCAGTAGACAATGTAACGAAAGCGTATGACGCTCTTACGTCTGATCAAAAGAAAATTGTTGTAGCTTATAATCCAAAAAATGATGCGGTGACACCTTACAAAAAGTATACGAATACGTTAACGAATTTAACAGCAGCAGAAAAAGTAAGTGCGAGCATAAGCCAGTTCGAGAAAAAGAATCCTGCAGATTTTTCATCGGCTACAAATTTCATCAGTGCAGTGAAAACCATTGAAACAACTTACAATAAGCTAGATGAAGAATCGAAGAAATTAGTAGGAAATTATAATCTGTTTGAGCCATTTAAGGAAGCTGCCGAAGTATCAAAGCAAATTGCAGACCTACGAATTTCAAGTGACGCGGCGTACCGTGAAGCCGTGAATGGTCTAATGATAAAATACACTGCGTTAGCCAAGAAGGAATACGTAAAAAATGTTGTGGATTTAACAGCTGCAGAAGCAAATATTCAGGCTGCTGTGGCAATTGAAACACAAATTAATGCAATTAAGGATGCACCGCTTGCAGATAAAGTGACAAAAATTAATGCTGCACGTGAAGCTTATAATAGTCCTTCGACGACAGCAAATGTAAAGAAAATTATTAATAACCTAACTGAATTAACAGATTGGGAAAAGAAATACAGTGTTTCTTTAAGTGTTGATAAATTAATCGCGGCACTAAATCCAACATCATCTACATTTGAAAATCAAACAATTTTAGCCAAAGCAGCTTTCGATAGATTAGGAGATACAGAAAAAAGTTTAGTGAAAGATGAAGAAAAGCTTAAACTTTATTTTAGTTACGCGGATTTATCTAGAAAAGTGAATGCATTTAAGTCGACACAAGCAGACTATAAAGCACAAATTACAGCGCTACAATTAGAGGTGGGTAAATTAAACTCATCAACTGCTGGGGAAAATGCAACAGCATTAGATGCCATTAAAACGAAGCTAAGTGAAAAGCTGACTAATCTTTTAAAGCTAGAAACGGACTTGGAAACTGTTATAAAAAAAATAAATGATTTACCTAGCACTCAAAATCTTGTGGAAGATATGCTAGAAGCAAGAAATATATATGAAGCACTTGACTCAGTTACTAAAAAGCGTGTAACAAACATAAAAGTGTTAACGGATTTTGAGAAATCTCAAAAATCTATGTTAAACGTGATTGCGCTTATAGAAAAGTTAGATCATTCGAATAAGGACTATATCAAAAAAGCAAAATCAGCAAATAGCGCATACTTAAAGTTGGATGAAGGAAAGCGCACTTTTGTGAAAAGCTATAAAGGTCTAAGTGATAAAGTCGAAGCAATAGGTGTAATTGCTCAAATCGACGCATTAAAGATTACGAAAAAAACATATAAAGATGATGTACTTGCCGCAGAGAATGCTTATGCAGCATTAAAAGATCAAGTACTCGTAACAAATTACAGTGCACTTCAAGCAGCAAGGGGCTATATAACGGAGGCAAAAGCGTTTGATGATCGTATCGATGCATTAGCAAATGAGCCTGTAGAAACATTTGTTGCAAAAGTAGCAGCATTAACTGCTGAATATAAAGCAATGAACAAAAATTCGAAAAAGCTAGTAGAGAAGGCTAAAATTTTATCTACTTATGAAAAGAGTAATAAAGATGTTGTGAAGGTTATTAATTTAATTGCAGCACTTAACCCTAATAGCAAAGATTACACGAAAAAAGTACTTGCAGCGCGTAAAGCATATAACGCATTAGATGAAATTTCACAAAAACGTGTAACAAACTATGCAAGTTTGACTGCTGTAGAGGATGTGGCGTCACTTATTGGCTTAATCGCTTCATTAAAGCCGACAAGTAAGACGTTCCTAAAGGATTTAGAAACAGCACGCGCAAATTATGATGCACTTCCTGAAAATAAGAAGGCGGCCATCATTAACTATGAACTGCTTGTAAAGGCAGAGACTGAGCTTACGTCGGCCCATACAGTTATTGCGCTTATCGATGTAGCTTTACCTGGAGAAGATGATTATTTAACAAAGCTGATGAATGCACGTATTGCATATGATAATTTATCATCTGGTCAAAAAAAATTAGTGTCCAACATTAAAGACTTAACAAACCGTGAAAGAGAAGTTAAGCCAATCTTAAATGTAATGGTACAAATTGAAAACTTAGATCCCGAGCAGAAAAACTTTGTAAGTAAAGTAAATTCAGCACGTAATGCTTATGACAAATTAACAAAAGATCAGAAGAAGTATGTCAATAATATTGCTATATTACAAAATTATGAGCCGGTATCTTCAGTAATTGAGTTAATTGGTAAACTAAAATCATCTAGTAAAACGTTCCATGAAGATACAATAAGAGCACGAGCACTGTATGATGCACTTTCCGAAGATTCGAAGCAATATGTATCGAACTATTACTTGCTACAAGCAGCAGAAACAAGTATTTTAGGTGCTTCGAATGTATCGCGAATGATTAATGATTTACCTTCAGTAGATCCGAAACAATATATTAAACGTATTGAAGAAATTAGAGCAGCTTATAATGCATTGCCGAGCGATCAGAAAAAAGCGGTCGAAAATTACCACATACTACAAGAGCAAGAAAAACTGCTTAAACCAGTGATAAGTATTGTTGCAGATATTGACAAGCTGATGACATCGAAAGATATCGAAAGTCAATATCAAAAGATTTTAAAAGCTTATGATAAATTGTCAGCTATGCAACGAAGATATGTTTACAATGAACAAATTGTATTATCACTAGATAGTGTCATTAATGTTGTTAAGAGCATTGCAGAGTTAAAACCGAGCGACAAAATGTATTTTAGTATGATTGAATCTGCGCGTAGAGATTATAACAGTTTAAGTTCTACGGATAAGCAAAAAGTTGTGAATTACTCAATCTTATTAGATGCAGAGGAAAACATGAGTAATGTAAAGAAGGTCGTGTCTATTATTGCAGGCTTATCGACGTCTTCTAGCACATATGTACAAGATGTAGCAAATGCAACGGCAGCCTATAAAGCTTTAGATTCAAAGTTAAGAGGACAAGTACTGAACGAAGATGTATTGAAAAAAGCAGAAAAAGATGTAGCAGCCGTGTTAAAAGTAGTGGATGCTATCGCTGTTATTGACCCAGAAGATAGAAGTTTTGAAAAGAAAGTGTCCGCTGCGCAAAAGTTATATAGCGGATTAACGATTGAACAACAGGGTCTTGTATATAATTATCGTGTACTACAAGAATATCTGGACATGCAATATTAAGTCATAATGAAGGAGCTGTCCTAAAGATACTTTAGGATAGCTCTTTTACTAGTTAGGGAGGTATAATCATGAAAAAAATTAAGAAGTCGAAGTATATGCTAGCTCTAGCAACTTCAGTATTAACGGGGGCTGTTGTATATGCAATGCCAACAACAGCAGCAAGCATACCGTTCTCGGATATCAAAAATGATAGTAGTGAAGAGGAATTGTATAGGGCGGTTAGTGACTTATACAGTAAAGGCATTGTCTTTGGTACCACTTCTACAACATTTAGTCCGTATGAGAATTTGACTCGAGGAGAAGCTGCGTATTTTTTAGCGGAAGCCCTACAGTTAGATACGAAGAATGTAGAGAATCCAGGTTTTAAAGACGTCCCGACTACTCATACATACTACGGGCACATTGCAGCACTTGCGGCGAAAAATATTATTCAAAAAAGCGAAAGTTATAATCCGAGTAATCCGATTACACGAAGTCAAATGGCTAAAATTATAACGCTTGGATTTGAATTGGAGCAGGCGTCAAGAATTTTGGCACCCTTTACAGATTTCACAAATGATATTGAAACAAATCGATATATTCAAACATTAGTAAACTATTCAATTACGCAAGGAACTTCCACTACGCAATTTTCTCCTTATACGTATGTGAAAAGAGGACAAATGTCGTTATTCATTTATCGTGCGCTTGAAAAGTTTGAAGATGATTTTTATATTACGGGTATTGAATAAATAGAAAATCACTCTAATAATGTCATGAATATGTCATTAATAGAGTGATTTTTTTTATAATCTATAGGAAAAATAAGTAAAAAATGTTATCTTAGTATTTGCGGTTTGAAGATATCATTTGTACTTTTTTTGTTTAATACCAAAAGTCGAGGTTGACATTTGATTAAAGTACTTATTGAATATAAAATGCTTGTTGATTGAAGTGGAGGTTAGGCGACTCCTGGGGGGAGCAGCGTCCTAGATGAGACCTTGGAGCGAGGCTTGCCGAGTGAAGCGGCTCATCGGACGCCCCCCGGAAAGCGCCTAGCCGGAACGGAAATCAACACGTAGTTATGGTGATGGATCACTTTTTTACAAGTAATGCTTATAGGAGGCATCTATGTATAAAAAAATAACAAGCATTATCTTATTCTCAATTATTTTACTAGTTGGAAGTTTCGCGAACATTGATACAGCTTTTGCAAAACATAACCTTCCAAAAGATGTACCAATGTCACATTGGGCAAATTCGGTTATTCAACAAATGTTAACAAAACAATATATGACTACATACGCTGATGGGAATTTTAAGCCAGAACAAGCGATTACGCGTGCTGAGGCTGCTGGTGCTATAGCTCGTTCTATGCAAATAGATGTAGAAACTTCTTTTTTGCCTAACTTTAAGGATGTATCTGTAACGCACCCGTACTATAAAGAAATTTGTAAATTGGTAGAACTTGGTGTATTGCGAAATGAGGATACTTTCGAGCCAGAAGCACCTTTGAAACGTATGCAGATCGCAAAAATGTTAACACTCTCATATGAAATTGAAGTGGACGCCAAAAATAAAAGTAAATTTATTGATGTTCCATCCACCCATTGGGCGAAGGATTTTATTGAATCTTTAGCAGATGTAGGTGTTATTAAAGGCGTAGATGGGCAACATTTCGCACCTAATAGCTTGGTGACACGTGCACAGTTAGCTGCATTAGTGGAGCGCAGCGTCGATTTTCGTCAAAAAGTGACGAATCTTGAAGTAGCTTACGATTATCTAGCAAAAGATTATATTCCTACAGTTAATTTTTCGACAGAGTGGTCAAAGGAAGTTGTTCGGTTAATAAATGCTGAACGACAAAAGCGGACACTAGAGCCACTTTCGTATGATGCAGCATTGACACAAATCGCAGTCATTAAAGCACAAGACATGGTGAATCGAAAATATTTTGAGCACGAATCACCCTTTTACGGCGCGCCATGGGATTTAGCGACATTATTTGATTATACCTATACTAGTTTTGGCGAAAACATTGCAAGAAATATACCATTACCGGTAGTGGCGGTAAAGGCTTGGATGACTTCAGCCTCACATCGAGACAACATTTTGAAAGCACATTATACAAATACCGGTGTAGGTGTTGCAAAGGATAGCAAAGGAAATTACTACTGGGTTCAAATGTTTTCTAGTCAATAAGTCTTTGTGTAACAAAGCGTATCATATGTTACAGGAATGTTACAAAGGATTGGAGAATGAGATAAAAAAATCCATTTTAAAACGCTGGTATACATGGTAAACGTTGGTATACCAGCGTTTTCACTTGCATTAAAACCGTTACATAAATGAAAAATTAAATCGATAAATTTTGTGTTAGTCTATACATAGGCAAAAAAGTGCAGTCGAGAGGGGTATAACAAAAGTATGAATAAGAAATGGTTATTACCGATTTTTGCATCATTTATGTTATTTACAGCTACGCCAATAGATAACGCTGAAGCGGCTACTGCAGCTGATTTATCCGCAACAGCGACAAAATATTTAGGAACTCCATATGTATATGGTGGTACAACAACTAGCGGTTTCGACTGCTCGGGCTACACGACTAAAGTATTTGCAGAACTAGGCATTAAACTTAATCGTACATCTGGGTCACAATATCAACAGGGTACAGCAGTTGCGAAAAGTGATCTTCAAGTTGGAGACTTAGTTTTCTTTAATACGAGTGGTAGCGGTAGCATCTCTCATGTTGGGATATACATAGGTGACAACAAAATGATTCACTCACAAACTGGTCAAGGTGTTAGTTATTCAAATGTGAACGACCCTTATTATTGGGGACCACGTTATGTAGGTGCAAAGCGTGTTACAACATTAGATAGCGAACAGCAAGAACAAGTAGAAAAAGTTGCAGAAGTAAAAGATTCAGCTATTGATTTTTCAGTATATGCTTCTCGTGCTGAAGTAGCGGTTCAAATTGCAAAAGCATTAAACCTCGATACATCAAATAAAGAAACTGGTTTTATTGACGTAAAACCAACGTACGAACATGCAGGAGCGATCGCTGCTGTTGCAAAATTAGGTATTTTCCAAGGTGATGCAAACGGGAAATTCAACCCATCTTCACCAATTACACGAGCGCACATTGCTAAAGTATTAGTAGTGGCTTTTAATATTGAGAACCTAGGTGAAGATATTTTATTTACGGATGTACCTGAAAATCACTGGGCTACTAAGTATATTTCAATTCTAGCTTCTAACGGCATCACATCTGGCAACGATGATGGCAGCTTTGGTTTTGACGAGATGTTAAAAGTAAAACAATTAGAAACATTTATTGAGCGAATTCAAAAATAAGCACATTTATTATCTTTCTTTTCAATTTAAATAGGGGCTATATTTAAGTTGAATAAATGCAGGGAAAGTTCTTTTAAATAATGTATAATTTGGAGAGGGTTTGCACATGCGAACTCTCTTCTTTTTATGAAAATATATAATTGTATGAGGTGAGTCGAAAGAAAAAGAATGCTTAAGAGTTATATATTGTATGATGCGTAGTCTAGCGAATTTTGATAGAATATAAAGGTTAAGAGAACAGGAAGGGAGGAAATAAGACATTGAACATTAGAAAAATCAGTCTTATTTTATGCGTCTTATTAATTTCAGCTTCTATGTTTACTATACATAGTGCAAATGCAAGTGGAGGGTTTCAAGATATACCCAAAACGCATGAAGCTTATGAAGAAATCAATTACTTAGTTAATTTAGGTGTTATTAAAGGTTATACAGAAAACGGAAAACAATATTATAAACCTGCTAACAGTGTGACAAGAGGGCAAGTAGCGAAAATGGCGGTTATTGCCTCAGGGAATAAGCCATTAGTCGTAAGTAAGTCTAGTTTTTCAGATGTCCAAGTAGGAACAGAGCTATCAGGTTATGTGGAACGTGCTATACATTTGGGCTATTTTGCTACAAATACAAAAGGACAATTTCTACCGAATAAACCTATTACGCGTGATGAAATGAGTCATGTTTTGACGAAGGCATTTAAATTAGATACGAGTGAATATGAAAAGATAGATTCTCCATTTTTGGATGTTGGGATCACACATCCTTATCTTAAATATGTGAATGCGATTTATTATAATGGGATTACAAGAGGCAGTGGACAATATTATAATCCAAATAGTTCAGTAACTCGTTCACAATTTGCATTATTTGTTGCACGTGCAAAGAGTGAAAAGTATCGTTTAGAGCTACCTGTAAAGGGTGAATCAGTACCAGATACGTCGCAAGTGATTGGCTTAATCCAAGTAACTGGTAATAGCGTAAATATTCGTAAGTCAAAGGACACAACTACTTCTGCAAATATTGTGGGAACTGTCAATAAAGGCGGTAAATTATCTGTGTACGCTGTTGAAGGTGACTGGTTGAAAGTGACGTATAAAGGCGCATATGCATATGTTCACAAAAATTATACTCAATTTTTAGACGCTGATGGACAAGTTTTAGGGTCCGTTCAGAAAGAAGTGACATCAGCAGCAGCTATCAATTTATACGTAAAAGCAACTTCTACTTCTAAAATCATTACAACTATTAAAAGAGATGTGAAATTACCGGTTTATAAAACTGTTGGTGGATATTATTTAACAGTAGTTGATGGTCTACCAGGCTATATTGTCGCAAATAGTACCGTTGATGTTGATGTGGAAGAGCCAGGTGAACCAACTCCACCACCTGTTTCAGGAAACGTATTAGGACGAGTGACGGTTGACAATTTAAATATTCGTAGTGAGGCAAATAATTCTTCTACAGTTGTTGGTAAACTGAAAAA
The DNA here is from genome assembly GCF_044762775.1 of Lysinibacillus sp. NPDC096418. Taxonomy (NCBI): domain Bacteria; kingdom Bacillati; phylum Bacillota; class Bacilli; order Caryophanales; family Bacillaceae; genus Lysinibacillus; species Lysinibacillus sp. NPDC096418. The sequence continues at coordinate 5,196 of NZ_JBIWEY010000014.1, read as the reverse complement.
AGGAGAGTATGTCCAAGTTGGTCAAATTAATGGTTATTGGGCAGAAATCACTTTTAGCGGTAAAACAGGGTTTGTCCATAAATCATATTTAAAAATCTTAAATCAAACTGGTAATGCATTGCAAAATCGAATCATTGTTATTGACCCAGGTCATGGCGGTAAAGATCCGGGCACTGTATACGGTTCGAATTCAGAAAAAGCGATTACATTAAAGGTCAGCACACTGGTGAAGCAGAAGCTTGAAGCTGCTGGTGCGAAGGTATTAATGACACGTACAGGTGATACGTATCCTTCTTTACAAGATCGTGTAGATTTTACAAATGCAAACTATGGTGAAATTTTTGTTAGTATTCATGTGAACTCGGCTGCAAATACTTCAGCACAGGGCACTGAGACATTTTATGCTGTGACAACTGGTGATATGCATCAGGAGGATATTGATTTAGCTACATTTGTTAATAATCAAATCGTGAAGAATTTGGATATGAAAAATCGCGGTGTTAAAGAGCAACAATTCTATGTAATTCGTAATCAGTTAATTCCTGCGATTTTAGTAGAGCTTGGTTTCTTAACGAATGATTCAGATCGTAACAAACTAACGAATGAGCGTTATGTAGAGTTATATGCGCAATCTATTTACAACGGGATTTTACAATATTACACAAAACAATAATGTATAGATAGAATAGGGATACCTCAAGGTCAATGCCAAGGTAGCAATTCTATTAAATAAATAAAACAGCGATTTCCTACTTTCGGAAATCGCTGTTTTTATACTTTGAAAAATAATTATAGCTCTATACCAGGTGTATTGATTAACTAATTTTATCCTGTCTTAATAATGGAAAGTGCGATTTCCGCTACGGGCTACTCGCTTTCCCGCGGGCGATCACCGAGCCGCTTCCTCCGCTACAATCTATAAGGGAAGCGTTACTCACACGGTAAACTTTTATGGTAAAGCAGCGGAATAGCGATGAATACTCTACAATAGTTTCCTAATCAAAACGCTAGCTCTACATTAAAAACTTCACTTGATAGCACATTCCACTAGAGGTGAACGTGACTTGAGTCGCTTCGTCACAAAATACTGCTCCAGCGGGTCCCAAAGTTGTTCGCTGATAAAGTCGTTGAAGAACTTTAAACTAGGATTATTTTATAGTGTTTTTTGCTTAGTGATATTTTACTATGCAAGGATTTTGTGCGACGGCGAAAGTTTTCCGCACGAAAGCAAAGCGACGGCGGCGTGAGACTCCTGCAGGCACACTTTTTTGCGACGAAAGCCTGGCCGACAGGAGCATGCACGAAACGTATGACGAGACAAGCTGCGAGTAGAGTGAGTTGCAGCATACGCTGTGCCTGCGGAAAGAGAGAACTGGAGCGTATAATTCTTAGGTCATACTTTTATTAGAGAATTTATCAAAAAACACTTTTTCAGCGGCCTTTATCTAATCCGCTTGGAGTCGTCGCCTTCCCACTCCAATCAAAGGATGTAAGCATTCTATTAAAGATTACATTAATAGAAATAGGTTTTTGGAACGGAAGACAACTTTCACTTTAATAGAAATAATGAAGATTAGGTAATCAACATACCTGTAGTGTTATTTTGAGTTTGCGTATAGTGTGCGATTGACGAATTGTGCAAAGTTTTGTCGCGTTACAGTGTTAGTTGGCTTGAATGTATTGTCTGCGTAGCCTGTTGTAATACCAAGTGCATAAAGTGCTTGAACATCTTTATAATAAGCATGTGAAGTAGGTACATCAGTAAATGTATTAGCCGAGAATCCTTGTAATTTGAAGCCATTTACTAGTGCACGAGCCATATCAGCACGTGTCATTGGGTGATGTGCATTAATCTTGCCATTTTCTAAGGCAATGATACCATGGCGAGCGCCAGTGGCTAAAACAGCGTAGCCATAGTCACCAGGTTTAATGTCACTTGCACTAAGTGTAGTGGAACCAGAAGTGGTGATACCAAGTGCTCGTAGCACCATTTCAGTTGCTTGAATACGTGTTAAGGTACCTTGTGGATTGAACTTTCCACCACTGCCTTTAATAATACCCAGTGCATGTAAGTTTTTAATGTCATAATAGGCACCACCTGAAGTAGTTACATCTGCAAATAGTGGTGATGTACCAATTGTTGCTTTATTGGAACCTTTTACTCGTGAGAGCGTTTTAATTTCTGCGACCGTTGCAAATTTTTCATCGGCATTTTTACGATCATCGCGACCTTCAACAAATGAAGTACGGATTGTATAAGTGCCTACTGCTAAATTACCTGGCATAAAAATTTGGTACTTTTCAGAATGCCTACTAAGATCTTTTTTATCGGCATTATCAGTAGTGTTGTCAGCAGCTAGGCCAGAGGGAGATAGCGCTCATGTCCTTTACCGACAACATTGCCATTTGTATCTAGAATTTCTACTTTTAATGTTCCGCGTGCAGGTACATTACCGTTGTTTTTCACAGTGACAGTGGAGTAGAAGACAAATTTACCGGATGGTGCGAGATAGCTTTGTACGCCATCCGAAGATAAAGAAATGTAATATTTTCTTGGTGAATTGTCGTTATGGTTTTCTGCAACCCAGTATAGTGAGTGCTTCATGAACGCTTGTGCATCCTTATCGCCTTGTGTTGTAGAGAAAGCAACCCCATTTTCTCCATCTTGCCAATCTGCTTTTTCAGTAATACTAATGTAGTCGAAAATTTTAAAACCAATTTGTACAACACGACCTTTGCCGTATTGAATAGCATGTGCAGCACCAAATTCATTTTTCTTCATAGTTTGTGGCTTGTCCGTAGAATCATAGTTTGAGAAGTACAAAAGCGGTGTAGCATTTCCACCTTGCCAAGGCTTAATAATTTCAACCCACTCTGTGTCAGATTTTTTCAGATTTAATGTGTTTTTTCCAAGTTCCTTTGTGGCATTTTGAGTAATTGGATGTGCTGTGTTTTTGTTACTGATTGTTGAGTTACCTAACTGTACATCATCGATAAATCTAGCGCTAAATACTTCAGTTAAGTTATCCCATTCCATTACCCAAGAGTCTACATCATAAATTAATGGCGATAAATCCATTTGACCTGGTTTTGGGAATTTAGCAGACTCGTTACGTGCAGTTTGGAAAGCAAAAATAGCACCTCCACCATTACGTACGTACATTTTTACATTTTCTCGCTGCTTATGATCCATCATGACGGTATAAGCAAAAACGATGGCGTCATATTGACTTAATTTCTCTAAATTATTTAAGTCCTTTTCGTAAACCTTTTCGATATTAAAGCCTTGTTGTTGATAGAGAAGGAATGCTTTTAGCTCTTTGTTGTAGGTCGAGCTATAATCTACTTTAGGAGACACATTTTTACCTTCATATTTACCGCCGGGATGTATAGTATTGGCATATTTCTCACTGCTTTCTGAGAAAATGACACCAATTTTTTGAGTTGCTGCCTGAACTTGTGTAGGGGATAATGTTGTAAATAGTATGAAACCGCAAATTAAGATAAGTAAAGTATAGATTTTGTTCATAATTTCCTGCCTTTTTTTGGTATTTTTCATTTTTTAATATAGCACATAATTTGTCGAATAATAGATAGTATATGGAAATTGTAGAAAGGTGGAATTATTGAATTTATTTCTTGCGAAAATGGTCGAATCCTTTCTATATGTCTATTAGTTTTTATGATATAATAACATTTGTTTTGTTGGGGAAAATAAAAAGAACAGCATTGTTGAACGCAATGCTTAATTTACAATAGAGGAGGGCAATAGCATCTTTTAGATGTATTACACGTATGAATAAACTGAAACAAACTTTTACAAAGGTCAATAAGATAGATACATTTTCACCGTATTTTTTCTTACCTTTTATTTTAGTACTGTACTTCTTTACAAGCTTATTTGATTTCCATCGATTTGACTTATTCAATGTACGTGTGTCGATTTGGCCTGCTGTGATTTTAGCACTTGTCTGCTATTACATCGGTGTGTACGTTATTGATAAACTGCAATGGACAATTCCGTCATTCGGACTTTCTTTCTTTGGGAAATATGTAGTCCACTTTATTGTACTGTTAACTTTGATTGGATTAGCTTCTTATTTAATGATGGTTTTTGGTGGTGGGCTAGGTATTTCTGATGAGTCGAATCGTCGAAATCTTGATCCAAAGCTAAACTTCTTTAGCCAATTATTATGGTACGGCATTTTGTTATTATTATCGTACAAAATGATTTTAGAAAAGAACATGACATGGAAAAAGGCCTTAGTTTATGGTTCGATTTTTGCAGTTGTAATGTTCCTATTCTTGTTAATGGGCTACCGTACGCCATTAATTATTATGCTATTTACAGGCATTATTATTTTCCATTATGTTGTGAAACGTGTGAAATTAACTTGGTTCCTTTCGGCATTATTCGTTATTGGAGTGGCATTCACAATGTTCGGTTTCATGCGTGTTGTGACTGAAGATACATCGAAAGATTTTAATGACCGTAGCCAACCTGATGTAGAGTTGACTGTTGAAGAAGAAGAAAAACTATTGACGGTTGAACAAAAGGTAAACTTAACACCAAAATGGATGCGCGCACTAAATGGTGAAACTGTAACTGGCCATATTGTGTTGAGTAAAATTATCGAATATACACAAGAAGAAGGTTACTTAAAAGGCGAAATTCACCGTGGAATCTTCAATACCGTGTTACCTGGTGAGCAAATTTCACCACGTATGAAAGTAACAGAAGTTGTAAACTCGTTAAGTGTGGAGGAAGGTAAGTATATTACACGTCCTACAAGAACGACGACACCTACATTTATAGGTCAATTGTTCTTAGATGGTGGTTATTTACTAGTAGCAGTTGGATTCCTATTATACGGTGTACTGATTTCACTTATTTACAATAAAGTAAAACAAAGTGGTATCCGTAGCTTCCATTCAGTAGCTTACGCATTTGTTATTACATTATTTACGGTATCGATGCATACAGGTTTACTCGATTTAATATTTATTTTAATGCTAGGCTTCGTTATAATCGCGTCGTCGGTCATTAAAACTAAAAATAATAAAGTTCGTTATTAAAAAGGTGATATCCATCGTTGCTTATTAATGTGGTACCTAAGTCAAGGACAAACTAAAAAAAGAGATTAAGCAGCTAAGAGATGGTTTCTGTATTGTACAGGAGCCATCCTTTTTAGATTC